>JAZQER010000013.1:0-20364 GCA_045539095.1 Acutalibacteraceae bacterium
TTGACTCATTCCTAAAAAACTAGCGTTTTTTTGTCTGAATTTGTCCTTAAATTTACTCAATGATTTCTCATCAAAATTGTCGGGTCCAATTTCTTTCTTTTCTTTGTCGTTGTTTAATTTTCAAGGTCCGTTTTGTGCTCCCTCTTTAGGGCGCCCGATTATAATACCACAACCCGTTTGCAATGTCAACACTTTTTTTAAAAATTTTTTAACTTTTTTTAAAACTGTTAAAATTGCCCATAAACTGTTCAAAAAGTGGGATTTTACATATCATTTTCATCATATACAGCACGAACACCGCCGATAAATTTCGGTCTGCATCGCGCAGAAAGCACCAGCGCACTTCCGATCTTATTATTTTGGAGTCTTACCGGAACTGCTACTTTTTTAATATGCATACCTATCATAGTAAAGCCTATGTCTAAGCCTGCGTCGGCTTTTATTTCCTCTACCGCTACAGGTTCCTTAAAAGCTTTATAAGCTGCCGTTGCAAACGAACCGCCTGCTTTGGGCTGAGGCACGACATTAACATATTCCGCAAAGGGCACGGCGCCTTTTTCTGTTATTATAGCGCGGTTTAAGTGCTCGCAACACTGCGCCGCAATGAAAACCCCTTTTTCATTTGCCGCCTTATAAATGCCGTCAAATATCTCCTTTGCGGTGTCAGGTGACGAATTTGTGCCAATCTTTTCACCAAGCACCTCGCTGGTCGAACATCCGACAACAAGAATGTTGCCTGCTTTTAATTTCGCCTTTTCGATTATTTCCGATGCGGCTCTGTACGACTCATTATAAATGTCAGTCATTTTAAATCCACCTTATATATAATGTGTAGTATATTTTACCATAAAAAATAAAAATTGCAATTGTATATTGAAAGATATCTGTTTTTGGTATAAAATATATAATGTATCAGGAGGTTTAAAATATGTTTAAAAGAATTCTTTCGATAATGACCGCTTTGGCTTTTGTATTTTGTATTTCTGCCTGCAAGGATCTGCCAGACACAAGTTCCGGAAGTGAAGTTAATAATCCTGTCAGCGATGTTCCTTACTCTTCTGAGGACACATCATCCGAAGAAGAGGGTTACAAGCCTGACCTTGATTCGTGGGAGATGCGTCTTGTGAATAAATGGAACTATATTTCAGATGAAGAAGCTCCCGAGCTTGTTAATATCAGCTCTACCTATGCATGGGCCAACGATAAAAGATTTGACGCGAGAGCAATAGACGCTATAACCAACCTTTGCAAGGCGGCGCACGCCGACGGAGTTAACCTATATATAATATCAGCATACCGCACCGATGCCACCCAGACTCGTCTTTTTGACAATCAGGTAACCCGAGAGCTTGCAAATAACCCCTCGCTAACAAGAGAAGAAGCAGAGGTCGAAGCCGCAACCGCCGTTGCGCGTCCGGGTACTAGCGAGCATCAGCTCGGTCTTGCAGTTGACTTCAACTCGGTAGAGGAAGATTTTGAAGAGACCAAGGAGTTTGAATGGTTACAAAAGCACGCCCACGAATACGGTTTTATTATGAGATATCCTAAGGACAAGCAGGATATAACCGCCGTTATCTATGAACCGTGGCACTACCGATATGTTGGTGTAGAGAACGCAAAGGCAATAAAGGACAGCGGACTTTGCCTTGAGGAGTTTATTGAAAAGTATAATAAATAAATTTTGCCCCGATTTCTCGGGGCAATTTTATTGTTGCTTTATTCATTTTGCCGTGTTATAATAAACTTACCGAATATTTGTTCGATCGGAGGATCCGTTATGTCAAGACCCGCTCTATCGGAAAAACAGCTTTCAGTTTATAATTTTTTAGTAAAATCCCTCGCCGGTGGTATTCCTCCAACCGTACGAGAGATATGTCAGGAAACAAAAATAAAATCAACCTCCACCGTTCACGCTATTTTAAACTGGCTTGAGGAGAACGGATATATTGAGCGCGACCCGAGATTTTCACGTTCTATCCGCATCGCAGGAACAGGCGCAACTGCTCAGATTCCCGTAATAGGCCGAGTCACCGCGGGTCAGCCGATTCTGGCGGTTGAAGAGATAGAAGATTATATTCCCTACGCAACAAGTAATTCAGAGGGACTTTTTGCTCTTCGCGTCGTCGGCTACAGTATGCGCGACGTTGGAATTATGGATGGTGACATTGTTATCGCCGATAAGGACGCTTATACAAAGAGCGGCGATATCGTCATCGGTATGGATGGTGACGAGGCGACCGTTAAACGTCTGCTTATAGAAAACGGTCAGGTCATTTTTATGCCCGAAAACCCCGATTTTTCACCTATTTATCCCGAAAATCCCTCGGTTCTCGGCAAGGTTATTGGCAGCTTCCGCAGGTACTAAAAATATGAGAAAATTTGTAGAGATATTTACCGACGGCGCCTGTTCGGGTAATCCCGGCCCCGGCGGATGGGGCGCAGTGCTTCGTTTTAACACAGTAGAAAAAGAGCTCTCGGGTGGAGAAAAAGACACCACCAATAACCGTATGGAGCTAACCGCCGTAATAAAGGCTCTCTCGGCACTTAAAGAGCCTTGCGATGTCAGACTTACTACCGATTCCAAATATGTTTGCGAGGCGATAAACCAGAAATGGGTTTACTCCTGGCAAAAAAACGGGTGGCGAAAGGCCGATAAAAAGCCGGCTTTGAACGTCGACCTTTGGGAGCAGCTTTTACCGCTTCTCGAAACTCACGACGTCACCTTTGTTTGGGTAAAGGGCCACGCAGGCCACCCCGAAAACGAGAGGTGTGATGAACTCGCAGTAGGCTTTTATAAGAGTTTGAAATAAAATTTTAACTAAAAGAGCACTTCTTTGAAAGAAGTGCTCTTTTAGTTCCCGCCCTGCCGTATCGGGCAGATTATAACCTGCTTTTAAGCAGGTGGGTGTTCTCCGTTCGGTTTTGTGCTTCCAACGTCCGAATGCGCTCTTACGTCGCAACGGGAGGCCTGCATACCCGCCGACCGAGCCGAACTCCCGATTATAAGGTTGTAGGGTTATAAATGCCAAACGTCCGCGAACAGGGCAGGATATTATAAGTGTTTAAATTTTCAGTCTATTTATTCATCCTGTGATATCTCGTAAAAATCTTCCAATCTTTCAATAAAGGCATCGGCAACAAAGTCATACTCGTCGTCATCCTCTATCTCGTAATAATATTCCTCTCCGTTTTCCTCGCCGACCTTGACAATAACAAGCTCGCCGCTGTCCTGAAGCATCTTCTCCGGATCATCAAAGAGAGGGAGCATCGCAAGATATCTGCCCTCGTCCGATTCAATAGCGTCGATAACCTCAAAGTTATACTCCACTCCGTCATCATCGGTAAGGGAAATTAAATCAGGCTCATAACCAAGTTCATCTTTATTATATTTTTCCATTAGCACGGTCTCCATTCTTTATTGTAATTATATTTTATCCGTTTAAAGCTTATTAGTCAATAATGAATTGACATTATTACTCCATTGTTTTAAAATTATCCTGAAACGGGGTAATTTTATGAACAATATTATATTAATAGGTATGCCCGGTTGCGGCAAAAGCACCGTCGGTGTGCTTCTTGCTAAAATGGCAGGGCTTAAGTTTATTGACTCGGATATTCTGATACAGGAAAAGGAAGGCAAGAGGCTTTTTGAAATAATAGCCGAAAAAGGTAACGACGCCTTTTTGGAAATAGAAAATCGGGTGAACCTCGGTATTAATGGCTACAATACCGTTATCGCAACGGGTGGAAGTGCGGTTTACTGCAACGAGGCAATGCAGTTTCTTAAAAGCATCGGTACGGTGGTATATATGAAGGTTTCATTTTGTGAAATTGAAAAACGCATAACTAATTTTTCTACCCGCGGTATTATCATTAAAAGCGGAAATACCCTTCTTGACCTTTATAACGAACGCTCTCCTCTTTACGAAAAATATGCCGATGTAACGGTAGAATGTGATAACCGCGAGCTGACGGAAAACGCACGCAAAATAATGACTGCACTAAAGATTAAAATTTCGTAACCTGTTGTAACGGGATTGTGACCTAATCGTAATCGCTTTTTAACGATTTTTTGCTTCCTTGTTTATATAATATTATCAAGGAAGTGATCTGTATGAAATTTAAGATTTTCGGCGTTGTTTTAGCACTGCTTATAGTTCTCGCCTGCGGTTTTACCGTTTCCGGCGAGGAATCTGTTGCGTTTGCCGGAGAAACTCCCGAAATAAGTGCCGAAGCTTCTGCTATAGACCAAGCCGTACTACTCGCGCGTCTTGAAAATATGCTCGACCACAATAATGTATATAACAGTGATTTTGACAGCACATACGAAATGGTCAATAATTCGATTATCGCTCTTATTGATAAGGGCGATGAGGACGGCTTTATAAAAGCAGATATCGTCGAGGGCTTTATATATAATATGTACGGCATCACCCTTGATGATTATGCTGTTAATCCCGAATTTCCTCAGAAGGACGGTCATATTTTTATAATCCCCCGCGGATTTGAGATATATGATCATGCAATCACATCGGTAGAGGTTGACGGAGATTATATACACACCAATTCGGTGCTCACCGTTTTCTCTCACGAAGGATACACCTACGAATATGAATGCCGTTCTATTTTTAAGATAAACGAGTCAAGTTCTTTTGGTTGCAATCTTATTTCTTGTATCTACTATTAAATCTTTATATAAAGGAAAAGCCACCGTCATAAGACGGTGGCTTCCCTTTTCGAGGGGTTTGAGGAGAGGGTTACGGTCAAAAGACCGTAACCTGCAATCTAAGGGTTGCGGCTCCCTCGACTGCAAAATTAATATACATCATAAAAATTGTAATTCTATGAATTAATTTTAAATAAAAAATTAACATTAGAATATTCTCACCCGCCTTTGTCAACAATAATGACAACGGAAGGCGGTAATTAAAATGAAATATACAGATGCAAAAGTTTCTAGAGTTTTCAAAGGCAAAAGTTTTTATTTTATAATAGCACTCTGCCTAATAGCAATAGGCGTAGCGGCGTGGATGGCATTTGACCACATTGATAGCGAAAAGGCTCCGCAGGATATGAACACCACCGAGAATGTTTCCTCGACTCCGTCGGTCCCCGATGAAAGCATACCCGACACTCCCTCGGCGGATAATGTGGGAACCGACGCCAGCGAGCCTTATGGCAGCGTGGAAGATATGCCCACAGAGGACCCAATCGAAACTAAGCCTATTGCAACAAATTTTACAATGCCAATAAACGGTAATGTTTTAAAACAGTTTAGCGGTGACACCCTGGTTTACTCTAACACCTATAAGGATATGCGGTTGCATACCGGAATAGATATTATTGCAAACACAGGCGATTCAGTAAGAGCCTGCGGTAACGGAGTTGTAGTGTCAATTATCGACGACGCAAAGCTCGGTAAATATATAACCGTAGACCACGGGAACAATGTCGTTGCGAGATATTGCGGACTGGATAAGGTATCGGTTGAAGAAGGAAATACCGTAGATGCGACTACCGTCCTTGGTACACTCGGCACCGTCAGTGATGAATGTCTGGATGCAAGCCATCTTCATCTTGAATTTTATAAAGATGAGCAGCCCATAGATCCTCTCTCGGTAATTTATCCTGAAGAATAGCTAAAGACGGTTCAAGATGCATCTTGAACCGTCTTTATTTTGCTCTATTATAGGCACGAAGCAGCGACGCATTATTATAACGCAGTATTGCTATAGGCAACAGATTCAAAAAAGCGTTTACTAAGGCTACAGGAAGCGTGACCGAAATAGGTCCGCAAATGGGAATAAGAATTATCAAAAAGCCCGTTATCACATTGACCGCATGACAGACGATACCGTAATTCGATTCAAGCAGAAATCTGCCCAGATAATCCTTGTCTGAGGTGCTCTCGAGCCGATCTTTATGAAATCTTGTAAATCCACCGAGCTCGGGGACCTTTCCTTTCCATTTTTTAATGCCTGTTCTTCTATATATTTTTCGTTCGGCTTCACTGACTTTGAGTGTTTTTTCTGCGACAAACCATTTCTCCGGCAGTCTGCGCGAAACAAAAGCGCCTATGCCGTCGACAGCGATAACCGTAACCGTAGCTATAGGCGGATATAATATAGACTGTAAGGTCAGCAAGTATGAAGAAATCAGATTTGCGGCGATTATCAAAATATTTGAGCCGAGTATTATTACGATATACCACATGATTCTTTCTCTTCGGCATATTGGAGAGGTGTTCCGTAGAAATCCTCATATACCTCTTTCCACATATTATAATTTTTATCTGCCATACGGCGAGCATTTTCGCGGACGCTAAGACCCTCTTCGGGGTAGATTGCCTTCAGGATATGTACTGTGTAAGCCTGAATAGGGAAACCGTCTGCACCAATTTTTTCAGTATCTTCCATAGTCAAGAAAAAGGGTAACACGGGCACTGCCGACTCGGCAGCAAAACGGAAGGCTCCGCTCTTTAAAGGACGTGGCTTTTTATAATTCCACCACATTGCCTGCTCGGGATATACAAGCACCTTTTCACCTTTTGCGAGGTGATAGGCTAACCCCTCAGAAAACTCTCTAAGTACGGTTCTGTTTGAGCTGAGCGGTAAGGTATTGCAGTTTCTGAAAAGCAGACGGTAAAAACCCGTAAAAGATGTATAATTACCCTCGCGTATTACCCTGTAAAGGCGGCGTCTGCCAAGTTCTTTTTCTATAACCTTGAATACCGCATACTGATCGTTCGGGTTGAAGTGATTGGCAGTGATAACTACTCCACTGTCCCTTACAGCAAGGTAATTCTCCATACCTCGCACCTCTTTAATAACGAGATTTTTCTTAAGTATCTGTATATCAAAATAGGTCTTTGCAACGAAATTTGCAAACTCACTTCTTATATATGTAGACCGCTTTTCGTATTTATAGTCGACGTCGCCCGCTTTTATGGGTATGGTCGGCGGATCATTTTCGACATCGCGGTCAAATAAGCCCTGCTTTTCGTATTCTGCTATTTTTCTCAGTATTCGAATTCTTTCGGCTGATTTTTCCATTTATCTCACTCCGCAAAGAAATAATGCTCTGATTGGCGGCACAAAACTATGCTGTGATGTTCGGTTTATCTCTTCGAGGGCCAGCTTTTGTAGATTCTCACCCTGCTCGCCGTCTATAGCTTTACGCTCATCCGAATAGTTTTCCTTTTCGGAAAGAAGCATATCATAATAGATAGTCTTTTTAGCATACTTCCAGAACAACTCTTCATAAACTACACCGTCATAATGCCACGGTTTGAAGTCCATTTTATAATGCGCGATATACGGTATACTGTTTTTATCCGAATAAGGAAACGGAGTCTTATTCCAGGCTCTGTCAAGATACTTCACCCTATCATAGCAGATAACATTCAGATAATCCTGATCCTGCGCTACGGTGAAGGTATGCTTGTTCATAAGCTCACCGAGTCGCTCCTCTATCTTTATTCGACGCATTTCACGAAGATTCATAACAAGGATGCCTGCGTTAAAATATTTATCCCGTTCTATTCCTAAAAACTTTTCAGCGTAATCGGAAAATACGGGAATATCGGTCACAACCTCATCTGTTATTGCTCCAATCAGATTTCTTCCTAGTTTTGTTTCAAAAAGTTCGGCAATATCACCAGTAACAGCGATATCACAGTCAAGATAAATGCCCTTATCATACCGAGGGAACATCTCGGGAATAAAGAAACGGTAGTATGTCGCCTTGGTATAATAATCACGAAGATGAAGTCGGTGTCCGAGCTTTTGAAGTCTTTCTTTTACGCAAACAAACTCCACGAAAAAATTATCCTCACACATATTCTGTAAGTTTTGTCTGCTAGCGTCAGATACTTCATCAACCAGAACAAAAGCTCTGTATTCATATTTTTTTGATGCGTTATCCATTATTGAACGAAGTGCCACTGCGAGATACGGCACATATCTGTCATCAACAGCAAAAAACAGCGGTATGACGGGTTTTTCAAATTTGTTTTTCATTATATCAGCCTCCTGACGGTTTAAATTCTAATCAATACCATCTAAAAAGCCAACCTACTCCGCGCATACACCACCCACACCGTCAGTTTCAGGTGAGTAGAGAACAAAAACAGGCACTCTACCATGGGTAGAATGCCTGTTTTTTCCTTACATATTGAACGTTTTTACAAATCTCTTTGGCAAGCTCTTCAGCGTTTTCGAACTTCCTTTCACCACGGATATATTCCACAAAAGAAAGCCTTAATTGTTTACCGTAACAGTCGCCGTCATAGTCAATTATATAAGTCTCTGCAGAAATAAAATCATTTTTAAAGGTAGGGCGGACGCCAACATTTGTAACACCGTCGAAAATCTGTCCGTCTACCTCTACCTTTGTATGATAGACGCCGAACTTAACCTCGATTTTATCTTTCGGATATATTTGATTTGCGGTCGGGAAGCCGAGTAATCTTCCGCGGGAATCTCCTTTTACCACCTCGGCGGTAAAAGAAAACCTTTCTCCCAGTAGCTCTGCCGCCTTTTCTACCTTACCCTTTGATAACAGCTTCTTAATATAAGTGGTCGAAACGGTAACTTCATCGCTTTTTATTTCAGGAGCTTCGTAGTACTCTATACCGTTTTCCTCGCAATAATACCTCAAAAGCTTAGTATCTCCTTCAGCTCCCTTGCCGAAACGGAAATTAAAACCGCAGCAAATCTTTTTGGTTTCAATATTGCTAGTAAGATAATCAAGAAACTCTTGCGGCGAATAGTCCTTAACCGCTTCAAATTCAAGAACCCGCACGTCGTCCGCGCCCACAGAAAGAAGCTTTTGCTGCTTTTCGCTCTCGTTGAGAACGGTCTTTTCTCCTTTTGAGGGAATTTTATCAAAGGTCAGAACAACACTTCTATAGCCGCTCTTTACTGCAGCGTCTATTACCGCTCTGTGTCCGATATGCACCGAATCGAACATACCGAGCGCTATAGCAAAACCTTTCACAAAAGCCCTCCTTTTTTAAGTGATCAGTGGTAAGTAATCGGTGACCATTGGTTGATAATACATTTAATAGAAATCTGCTTCTTTTCATTATCGGCATAACCGATGCCTAAAAACCTATCCTTATGTTTTACACGAATAAGCTCACCGTCGGCAAAATCTGCGTCGTGAAGCCTTTCATATGATAACTGACCGCCGTTAGAAAAACGGATAGCCTGTTTTTCGGTAACCGCGATCTCAGGCAGATGCTTTACTGCCCATTCTTCGCTCTTTACATAGTCCGAAATGTTTTCAGGCGTGAGTGCATCGAGCGAAACACAGTCCTTTTCATCAAAACCGCAGGTCGAATTTCGTCTGAGCTCGGTCATGGTAGCTCCACAGCCGAGCGCCTCGCCAATATCTCTGCAGAGAGAACGGATATATGTACCCTTTGAGCAGGAAACAAATATCTCAAAGGTATCGCCCTCAAAGTTTTTGAGATTAAGCTCTTTTATTGTAACACTGCGTGGCTCTATCCGGGCGGTTTCTCCCCGACGGGCAAGCTCATAAAGACGAACACCGTCCTTTTTAAGAGCCGAATACATAGGTGGAATCTGCTTTATTTCACCGCGAAACTTTTTGAGCACCGCTTCGACCTCTTCCTTTGTGACCGAAGCCTGTTTCTCTTCTAAAACAGCGCCCGTAATATCGCAGGTGTCGGTGGTAACGCCGAGTTTTACAGAGGCTGTATACTGTTTTTCGGCTTCGAGTAATATAGACGAGAGGGCGGTGGCTTTGCCTAAAAATAAAGGCAGTACGCCCGTAGCAAGTGGGTCAAGCGTGCCCGTATGACCGACCCGCTTTTCGTGAGCCAGCCTCTTTACCGCCGCAACGGCAGAAAAGGATGTCAAACCCTTCGGTTTATCTATCAGTAGAAATCCCTGCATTGTTTTCCTCCAGTGCAGTTTTTACGGTCTCTAATATCTGCTTTTTGACCGATTCAAGGTCGCCTTCTAAAGTGCAACCCGCGGCGGCTTTGTGTCCGCCTCCACCAAGCTTTTTACATATTTCAGATGCATCAAGCGGCGGATAGGTGCGAAGGGAAATTTTGAATTTATTTTCCTCTGTCTGCTTTATCGAAACGCCAGCAAGTACACCTTCTACCGAGCGTGAAATTGCGGCAACTCCCTCAAGTTCACTGCCCGAGCAACCTGTTTTTTCCTGCATTTCGGTCGTTACGGCAAGTATCATACACCTATTGTCAAAATGAAACTGGGCAGAACTCAGCACCATCATTTCAAGCTCTAAACGGCTTCTTGATTTGGTGTCAAACATCTTGCGGTTTATCTCGGCGGCATCAACCCCTATTGCATAAAGCTTTGCCGCTATCTCGTGGGTACGCACCGTTACATTTGAATACTTGAAACAGCCCGTATCGGTCGACATTCCCGTGTAAAGAGCATTCGCTATTTTACGGTCAAACTCTATTCCAAGCTCGTCCAGAATCTCATAAATACATTCTGCCGTAGCCGCGGCGTTAGAATCAAGGTAAAGTCTTTTGGCGTATCTTGTATTGGAAACATGATGGTCGATATTAAGGTCGACCGCCTCAGAATATTCTTCCGCAAGACTTCCGAGAAGCTTTGCATCAGCAACATCGACTGCGACCACCGTTTCAGGCACAAAAGAAGAGTCCACGTCATCGATAAAATAATCGTATTTAGAGGGAATGTCATCACAACAGATAACCTGAACGCGCTTATTTAACTTTTTAAGCCCCATTTTTAGTGCATATGCGCTGCCAAGAGTATCTCCATCGGGTGATGCGTGACAAAGCACAACATAGTTGTCTCTCTCCTTTAAAAAGGCGCAGATCTCCGCCAAAGAGAGCTCGTAGCAATTATTCTCCATCGCCGTTATCTCCCTCAAAAGAGCTGACAATCCTTGAAATATTTGCGCTGATCTCTATTGAATCGTCAGCGATAAAGCGAAGCTCGGGCACCTTACGAAGTTTAAGGCGCGAACCGAGTTCACGGCGGACAAAGCCCGCGGCACCTTTTAGCGCCTTAACGCTCTCGACGGTCGCCTCCTTGCCCTCTATCGCGCTGACATAAACTGTCGCGTAGGACATATCACCCGAAACATCGAGTTTTACAATGCTTAGCAGCTTTGACACTCTCGGATCTTTTACTTCACGCAAAATATCCGAGAGAGCAAGCTTTATATCTGAGGTGACACGGTTTATTTTAAATCCTGCCATATTGTCCTCCAAAATTTTAAATTTCCTGCCGCACAGTAAAACTATGCGGCAACTCATTAACGAGAGAATTTTTCGGCTGAGAAAGACGGCGGTGCGAAGACATATCGGGTATATTTCGAGCGCCATCTGCGCTTTTCAACCAAAACCTGTCTTTTACTTGTTAACGCAAGAATTTTTTCGATCCTGCGTAGTCGCGAAGCCACTGCATATCGTGTATATTCGGTGGCGCCAAGACATAGCAGGGCGGAAAATTATAAGTTAATCTCGATACTCTTCGATTATGAAGGCTTCTAAGATATCTCCTTCTTTGATGTCTCCGAACTTTTCAAGTCCGATACCGCATTCATAGCCCTGAGCAACTTCCTTGACATCATCCTTAAAGCGGCGGAGAGAATCAATCTTATCCTCTGCAACAACGATTCCGTCACGGACTACACGGATCTGGCAAGCACGGGTAACCTTACCGTCAGTTACATAGCATCCTGCGATTGTTCCGACACCCGAAATCTTAAAGGTGGAACGAACCTCAACAGAGCCCATCTCAACATCTCTGAACTTGGGTGCGAGCATACCCTTCATAGCTGCCTCTATCTCCTCGATGGCGTCGTAAATAACTCTGTAAAGGCGCATATCTACGCCGTCCTTTTCTGCGGCGGCCTTAGCGACCGAGTCGGGACGGACGTTAAAGCCTACGATAATAGCACCCGAGGTCTGTGCAAGCATAACATCGGTATCGTTGATTCCGCCGACAGCGCCGTGAATGACCTTAACTCTGACTTCGTCGTTGGAAAGCTTTTCAAGTGACTGCTTGACTGCCTCAACCGAGCCCTGAACGTCTGCCTTAACAATAATATTAAGCTCCTTAAGATTGCCTTCGCCAAGCTTATCAAAAAGGTTATCGAGTGTAACCTTCTGTGCGGCATTCCATACCTCGTCCTTCTGCTTCTGCTTTCTCTGTTCAACAAGTTCGCGGGCAAGACGCTCGTCGGAAACGGCGTCAAAGGTATCGCCTGCAGTTGGAACTTCGGCAAGGCCTGCAATCTCTACAGGAACAGAGGGGCCTGCCTCTTTGAGCTTTTGACCCTTTTCGTTGGTCATAACGCGTACACGGCCCACAGAGGTTCCTGCAACGATGACATCTCCGCTTCTCAGTGTTCCGTTCTGTACAAGAAGTGTTGCGATAGGACCGCGGCCCTTATCAAGACGAGCCTCGATAACAACACCCTTCGCTCTACGGTTGGGGTTGGCCTTAAGCTCCTGCATTTCTGCAATGAGGAGTACGTTTTCAAGAAGTGTATCAATACCCGTATGGGCCTTTGCCGAAACGGGAACGCAGATAATATCTCCGCCCCACTCCTCGGGAACGAGAGAGTGCTCAGTGAGCTGCTGCTTAATTCTGTCGGGATTAGCCTCAGGCTTATCCATCTTGTTGATGGCAACAATTATCTGAACCTCGGCAGCCTTTGCGTGGTTTATTGCCTCTATGGTCTGAGGCATGATACCGTCATCGGCGGCTACAACGAGGATAGCGATATCGGTAGCCATAGCGCCTCGCTGACGCATAGAGGTAAATGCCGCATGGCCGGGGGTATCAAGGAAGGTGATATCCTGACCGTTGCAGTTTACTCTGTACGCACCGATATGCTGTGTAATTCCGCCTGCCTCGGTATCGGTAACAGCAGTGTTACGGATAGCATCAAGAAGCGAAGTCTTACCGTGATCAACGTGACCCATAACAACAACGACTGGGCTTCTCGGAAGAAGGTTCTCTGCGGTGTCCTCGGTCTCGTCCATAATCTGCTCTTCAATAGTAACAACAACAGCGCGCTCAATCTTTGCACCCATTTCGGTAACAACGATCTCGGCGGTATCATAGTCGATAGTCTGGTTAACAGAAGCGAGCATACCAAGCTTCATAAGCTCCTTTATAACCTCAGCGGCAGTCTTCTTCATAGCAGCCGCAAGCTCACCGACGGTGATCTCGTCACCGACAGTAACGGTAATGGGGGTCTTCTTGATGCGCTCAAGCTGAATTCTGCGCATTTTTTCCGCCTCAAGTTCCTTCTTGGATTTTTCCTGACGGCGATAGTTCTGAGACTTCTGATTTATCTTCTGCTTTCTCTGAACATTATCGTGCATAGAGTTTGCAGGAGCGATATTTTCATATTTCTCGTTGAATTTCTCCATATCAACATTGGAAAAGCGTGTATCAACGGTGCGCATCTCAGCGGGTCCTCTTTTGGGAGCCTCGCCTGCAGGCTTATCTTCCTTTTTGCGTGCAGTAAAGGGCTTCGGATCAGAGGGCTTGTGCTCTTTTGGCTTCTCCTCGCTCTTTGCCTGCTTTTGCGGCTCGGGCTTTTTCTCGGGAGCCTTCTTTTCAGGCTTTGGCTCAGCCGCCTTTTGGGGAGTTTTTTTCTCGGGAGCCTCTTCTACCTTGGGTTCAGCCGCTTTCTTCTGGGCGTCTTTAGCAGCCTTCTTAGCTGCCATTTCGGCTTCCTGAGCAGCCTTCAACTGTTCGAGAATAGCCATCTGACTTGCAAGCTTTCTGTCCTTTTCTGCCTGTCTAGCCTTGGCTTCCTCTTCACGCGCAGATGCGCCGGTAGCAAAGTATTCCTCAAAGCTCTTAACGCTATGCTTCTGGGTCAGGGCATCAAAAAGAATATTTACTTCTTCTGCAGTTAAAACTGCGCCCGTCTTTTTTTCAACACCTGTATATTCCTTAACAACTGCTATAACTTCCTTGGAGCTCACTCCTAAGTCAGCCGCAGCAACGCTGACCTTATATTTTTCCATCATGGGCAGTTCCTCCTAAATTAAGTTTCTCTATGATAGCCTTCGAAAACGACTCATCATTTACGGCTACTATGCCGCATTTCTTTCCGAGTGCTACTGATAGCTCCTCGCTGTTTGTGTTCTCAAATATCAACACCTGAATGCCTGTTTTCGAAGCCTTAAATTTAAGTTCTTTTACGCTTTTGGCGGAAATATCGTTTGCTACACATACAAGGCTTGCCCGCGCCTTCTCTATCGCCCACTCGGTTGCGTGGGTACCGTAGGAAAGACGTCCTGCCTTTGCCGCAAACTGGAGAAGATTTAGTGCTTTATCGGTCACTTTATTTCCTCCCTGATGCTATTCGCCAGTTCCTCTGACAGTCTGACACCAAAGGCTCGTTCAAAAGCCTTTTTCTTTATCGCCTTGTCAAAGCAGTCAGCACTCTTACAAATATATGAGCCTCTGCCGTTTTTTCTGCCGGTCAGGTCGAGAGAAATTTCTCCCTCGGGTGAACGGACGATACGTACAAGCTCCGATTTTGCTTTCATTTGTCCGCAGCCCGTACACATACGAGTGGGTATTTTCTTTGCTTTCACAATGCATGCCTCCTCTCAGATTGTGGCTTTATATTATTCCTCGCCGTAAAAGCCGCTCTCGGGGCGGATATCTATCTTCCAGCCAGTAAGCTTTGCTGCAAGGCGTACATTCTGTCCCTTGTTACCGATAGCAAGAGACAACTGCGAATCGGGAACGGTTACCTTGCAGACCTTGGGCTCTTCGGAGATTATCTCAACCGAGAGAACCTTTGAGGGAGAAAGCGCCTCGCTGATGAAAGCGGCGGGATCGTCTGAATATTTGACAATGTCTATCTTCTCGCCCGAGAGCTCCTCAACGATAGTATTTACTCTGGCGCCGCGCATACCGATGCAAGCGCCGACGGCGTCAATCTCGGGGTTAGCCGACCATACTGCAAGCTTAGTTCGGCTTCCTGCCTGACGGGAAACGCTCTTTATCTCGATGGTGCCGTCAAATATCTCGGGAACCTCGGTCTCAAAAAGTCTCTTTACAAGACCGGGATGGGTACGGGAGAGCATTACCTTGGGACCCTTTTCGGTGTCTTTAACATCTACAACGTAAACCTTAACGTGATCGCCCTCACAAAGCTCTTCACCGGGTACCTGCTCCAGCTTCGGCAGAGTAGCCTCACTCTTGCCGATAGTAACGGCGGCGTTGCCTGTCTTGGGATCGATACGTTCAATAACTGCTGTAAGCAGCTCTCGGTTGTGAGACTGGAACTCAGAAAGCGACTGACTGCGCTCTACATCACGGATACCCTGACGGATAACGTGCTTTGCAGTCTGCGCAACGATTCTGCCGAACTGACGGGTGTCCATCTCTATCTCAACAAACTCATCGCTTGCCTTTGCCTTGTACTGAGCCTTAGCCTCGTCACGGAGTATCTGAATTCTAGGATCCTCCACCTCGTCGACAATGTCCTTTCTGAGAACTACCTTGAAGATCTGATTTTCACAGTCGATAGTGCAGATTATGTTCTCGGTAGTACCGTAATCCTTACGGAGCGCCACTACTATAGCCGAAGAAATCTTCTCTGCAATGTACTCAGCAGGGATACCCTTCTCCTGCTCCATAAAGTCGAGAGCCTCAAAAAATTCCTTATTCTGTGTCTTTGTTGATTTTGTTTTAGCCATTTTTCCGTTGTACCTCCAATTTATATATCCATATCGTCAAGCCTACAGGAAGAAAACGCGCTTTTCTCCAAGGTTACGCTCTCCTCTGCCGCTTCAATTACAATTTCTTTTCCGTCAAAGGAAATGAGTCTTCCGCACAGCTCCTTTGAGCCGTTTATCGCTTTGTAAAGCTTCAGCTTTACCGCTTCGCCCTTATATTTTTCAAAATGCTCGGGGCGCGAAAGCTCGCGCACCAGTCCCGGTGAGCAGACCTCTAAATAGTAAGAATCCTTTATAGGATCTGCCTCGTCAAGCACAGGGTCTATCGCGTGGTGCACATTGGTGCAGTCGTCAATAGAAATTCCCTCGTCGCTGTCGAGTATTACCCTCAGATACCACGAAGCTCCCTCTTTAACATATTTTACATCCCAAAGGGATACCCCCTGGGCTTCGACGGTGTCCCTTATAAGTGCAAAGACCTTCTCAGCTATAGGTGAAGCCAAAAAATCACAACCTTCATACAAAAACTGAAGAGCGGGTCACCCCACTCTCCTTCTAGTCAATATCGTACGATAAAAGTATACATTACATAGGCCAAAATGTCAAGCATTAAGTTTTGCGTCTCGACCTTTAAATTCTTATATAATCTGTTTAAATTCATGAGAAGCCTTTCTTCAATTGTCCAATTGCAAATTTAATTATATAACTATTTCTTGCATTTTAATTTCATATATGATACGATTAATCGGAAAGGGAGTGTAACGATGAAAAAATATATGATAATTATTTTATGCGTATGTATAACCTTTTGCTTTTCTGCCTGTGGCTCTGATCAGAACAACAGTTTGGAACAGTCGGGGAGTTCTAATGTCGATACTGTTTCTCAGTTGTCTTCCGATAATGCTGACAGCAGTAGCATAAGTAACTCAATCAATAAAATTCCGCCCTCCGAAAATGCACAAGATAATATAAGTCTTGGTAATGTGATTATTTTTGGTGACAGTTATTCCACCTTTGAAGGCTGGCTTCCGGAAGGTTATAGTCACTCTTATTCCGAGGATGGATATGACGGAAACGAGGTCATTGATGTTCGCGATACCTGGTGGTACAAATTAATATCAGAAACAAACTCCAACCTCGTTATGAATAACTCTTGGTCAGGCTCCACGATTGGTTATACCGGATATAACGGTAAAGATTTGTCCAGAAGCAAATCTTTCATTTACCGTTTTCAGCGGCTTTTAAATATAGGCTTTTTTGAAAATAACAAAGTTGACACCGTTATTATTTTTGGCGGCACAAATGATTCTTGGTCTCAGGCGCCGGTCGGTGAGCTTATGTTCTCCGACTGGGAGAGGGAAGATCTTTATTCAGTATTGCCTGCAATATGTTATTACTTCAATCTTGTAACCGAGAGCCTGCCAGATGCAAGAATAGTGTGTCTCGTAAATACAGATCTTGATGAAAAAATAACCGATGGCATGTGTAAAGCCGCCGAACATTACGGTATTGAAAAAATCACTTTCGAAACGATTGATAAACAAAAAGGTCACCCAACAATAAAGGGTATGGAACAAATAAGCAATGGCATTATCGAATATTTAAACAGCACACAATCTCCGACATAATGATATGTCGGAGATTATTTTTTACCACATAGTGTTGCTGAGTTTTTTCTCTTTTGAAACTATCACAAAAAGACTTGCAAACTATATAGACCAAAATGTCAAGCATTAAGTTAATTATTCCCTAATCTTCAAGCTGTTTACCTAAAAATGTTGCAGCAACTCGCGCCAAATTCAGATCAGGCTCCGCCGCCTCGCTCTCTGATGATGACGGAACAAGCAGAACGCTGCCGCAAAGGTCTCCCGACGAAATTATCGGGTAAGCAGCTAAAATGTTGTGCGGTTGATCGGTCACAACGGGCAGCTTTGATGCCCCATCCTCATAAACATAGGGCTGGCGGTTTTCCATAAGCCTCTCAAGCTCGGGCGATATCTCACGGTCGATTATGTCCTTTTTAGAAACTCCCGCCGCCGAAACACAGTGGTCGCGATCGGTAATAACAATGCCAAGCTTGGTCGCCGTCGCAGCCGCCTCGGCATATTGTGCCGAAATGCCCGCAAGCTCACCTATCGGTGAATACTTTCTGAATACAACCTCCCCGCCCGCACCTGTGTAAATTTCCAGCGGATCGCCTTCCCATACCACATTGACACTAAAAGCCTTGTCCTTCTGGTTTTTTACCATCTGGACTACTTGGGCATTTAAGATACTTTTAGTGTCCCAATTAAAATTTACAGCAGTACCCCCAACGAAACTGGATGTCTCCAAGAGTTCCTTGGAGACTTTTCCTGTTTCAAGTAACATAGAAATATCTGCTTTTAATTGGATTTCAATATTGCCAGATTCATAAACTGTAATTCTCTCTACAATAAGTGCCAAATCGCCCTTATCAAGTTTATCTTTGTTGAGTATATCATCAAAGATGTCCATTGCCGTTTTTGCAATTCTGTTAATCTGGATTTTTGCATTTCTCTTTTCGGAGAGAAATTTGATTTGATTTTCCAGATTCTCCATCTGCTTTATCAAATCATCTTCGATAGCATCATAGGTTTCATAAATTCTCTCTATTTCTCTATCTAATGCTTCTTCCCTAAATCTTTTTTCGGCACGGTCAATCGCTCGGTCACGGCGAAGAGCATTTTGTTTGTATTCTTCATTCGCTCTGGCGAGGTCTGCGCTTAACTTTTCCAATGCAGAGGTATCATCATATTCTGTCTTGGGTGCTTTTTTTATTGCTTTTTCAAGAGATGTCAGCATTGTTTTAGAGTTCAATTTTACTTGTTCAATATACTTTTTCAAGAGAGTATCAAGTAAATCCACTCTGGTATGATGCGAAGTACAACCTCCAACATCAATCTTTGTTCCGTGCTTATGATAAGACCCGCATTTGTATGCTGGTGCTAAATCTGGTCTGCTCATAGAAAACATTGGTGCTTTACAATCGCCACAAAAAAGAAAACCGGAATAAGTGGTGTCATACTTTTTCTTTCCTCGATAGTGAGATTTGCTTCTGGTTTTTAATAGTTCTTGCACTTTCGCAAAAGTGCGGTCATCAATAATTGCTTCGTGCCACTTTTCAAAAACTCTCTGTTCATTTTCTTCAACACGAACATCTTTTCCATTGATATTCTTTCTGGTGTATTTTCTCTGTCTTAAAGTTCCAATATAGAAATCATTAACAAGAATTTCTTTAATAGTTCCAAAAGACCAAATCTCACCAGCTTTAATTTTTGTTGGCGGTTCGCCACGTAGTTCTCGTTCTTTATCCTTCCGTAGTTTTTCTGTCATTCTCGGTGTAGGAACTTTTTTTCTGGTCAGGTGTTCAGCGATTGCTTTATAACCTAAACCACTAATATAAAGGTCAAAAATTTCTTGAACAACTGGAATAGTAGTGACATCAATCATATATGCCATTGTCTTGGTGTTGGTTATGTAATAACCGTAAGGAACAGCACATACCCATTGACCGTTTTTTTGCCTGTTATCAATAACTCCGCGCACCTTTTTAGATGCATCCTGAATAGGCATTTCATTTACAAGAAACTTAACCTGAATGTGTTGCCAATCATCGTGAGTAGGATAGTCTATACCATCGTTTATTGCAATAATTCTAACACCGGCATCTCTCAAATCTTCCAGTTCAACGAGACCTCTGCTGTTTCGACGAGAAAAACGAGATAAATCCTTGATAATGAGAATATCATAATACCCATTCATCAACTGTGGTCTCATTCGCATATAATCTTCTCGTTGTGTAAAAGTGTAACCAGAACGGTCTCGGTCGGTATAAAAATCCAATTCATAATCATTGAAATGGTCTTTGACATAGTCTTGTATAATTCTTCTTTGGTTTTCAATAGATGTGCTATCTCTATCAACCTCTGTATCAACAGAGATACGGAGATAACCAGCAATTTTAACACTCATAATTATTCTCCTTAATTTTCCAATGTTGGTTTGTAATATGCTGTGCTTCTATATACAACATTGTAACACAGAAGCACAGCTTTAGCAACCTTTATCTATAAAAATGTAACTGCCAAATAATGTTATGTATTAAAAATCTGCATAGAATATAAATGCTACATTAGGTTCATTTGATGCCAGCAGCAACCTATCAATATCTTTTTTGGCATCTTTGAGTTCATTTATAAAATCCATATTATAATCAGCATCTCCTGAAAATGCCATATCAAGACAGGGGAATATCTTTTTGCAATATTTCTTATTTATGGTAATGTTTTTTTTGGATGATGCATTGCAATGGTCAAGCACATCTTGGCAATCGTTACGTAGTTTTATTAAGACGTCTTTTTGCAAAATACCCATTTTTGTTTTTATAATTCCTTTTGGGTTTCCAAAGATTTTCTCCGAAAACCAAGCGGTGATATGGTTGTACTTTCGCCAATAAATATCAGGCTTCAACTCATCCATATAATTTATGTTTTCACCAAGTAGAAAACAAACATCGTCGATTCCATCAATGTGGAATGAATTTTCCATTCCTTTGTCCTTTGCATCAATAATCTCTTTAATTTTCATGAATGCATCTTGTTTTGTGGTCTTAAAGATATAACTATCTAATCCCATTTTAATAATCTCCT
>JAZQER010000014.1:0-2256 GCA_045539095.1 Acutalibacteraceae bacterium
CTGTCGGTCGTCGGCTCGCTCTCCTACGAGCTTGTTGCCGCAGAAAACACGATGAGACCTCTGGATATTGATAAGAGCGCCCTTGTAAACAATGCGTCCGACTATGTTACCATTCTGCTTGTAATGACTCTCAGCATCGCGCTGAGCTTAGTGCTTTCGCCGATTCTTACAAAAAAGGTGCAGGGCGGCGGTTCGCTTATGGACCTCGGTGTTCATTGTATAGACCTTATTGAGTATCTTTCGGGTCAGCGCACGGTAAAGGTTGCGGCGTTTTGTGACACCAAGACCTTTAATTACGATGTTGAGGACACGGCGAATGTAATTTTGAAGCTTGACGGCGGACTTACCGCTTATGTTGATACAAACTTCAATATTCCCGACGAGGCCGCCATCTGCCGACTTGAGTTTTACGGTACTCGGGGCAGTATCTTTGCGGAAGGCACCCTCAGCCAGATAGAGACGGGCGAGGTCCGCGTTATCGTTTCGGATCAGGGCGCCTATGACGCAAACCAGAACCGCGGCGAAACAAAATCCCAAATCCTTGCCTGTGAGCTTGTCAATATGTACACAAAGGAGATAGACGCATTTTCCGATTCTATCTTAAACGGCACTAAGGTAGAGGTTCCGCTTTCTGATGCCGTTCACGTTCAAAGGGTTGTCGAAGCGGCCTACCGCTCGGCAGAGCGTGAGTGCTTCGCCGAGGTTAAATAATCGGATGTAAAAAATCCCCCGTTTGTGCTATACAAACGGGGGGTTTTTCTGTCCTTTAGTTGTTTTCTGATTTTTTGTCAAGTCTCTTGTTGCGAACATAGAGAAGAAGGTCTGCGCCGACCATTATAAGGTTAAGCACATAGAAGAAAAGAACATACCATTTGCTTGAGAAGTTAGCCATATAGCTCTCATTCAGAAGCTTTGAAGCAACACCTGCTATGTAACCGAAGAAGATAAGGCAGAGAAAACCGAGGCTCTTTCCTTTGGTTGTACGTGCCTTGTAGGACTTCATTACATTAAGAGGCCACGAAGCACCGAAAGATACGATCATTGTGATTTCAAGAATTTCAGGTAACATTTTTATTCCTCCTTTTTATCTTATGATATGTTCAAGTCGGTACATTGTAAAGAATTAAATAATATGCTCTACTATAACTTGAAAGTTATAGTAAAATGTGGTAATATAGGCAGAGAAGGAGGGAGGATATGGAGCTTTTACAGTTAAGATATTTCTGCGATGCGGCCGAGTGCGAAAACTTTTCGTTAGTGGCTAAAAAATACTCGGTTCCCACATCGGCAGTTTCACAGAGCATCCGAAGGCTTGAGAAGGAGCTTTCCTGTGAGCTTTTTGATCGCTCGGCGAATAGGGCGAGTCTGAATGACAGGGGAGCCGAGTTCTTACAAAAGGTCAAAGCCGCGATAGAGCTTATTGACGGGGCTGTGGCAGAGGTCCTTCGAGAAGAGAGTGCCTGTATAGATATCTGTATCAACACAAACCGAAGGATAGTTATGCAGGCAGTAGAGAAATTCAAAAGGCAGTATCCCGATATAGAAATAAAGGCCAAGGTCTTTGCGGATCCTACCGACAGTGAGTTCGATATGATAATAACCTATGATGATGAGAGGCTGAATGGGTATAACAGGCGGAAACTTTTGTCCGAGAAGATAGCCCTTGCCGTACCTCGTCAAAATCCGCTTTACGGGGTAGAAAACCTTGACATTTCACAGCTTAAGGCTCAGCCCTTTATCACCACGACCGAAACGGGAAGCCTTTATCCTCTTGCCGAAGGAATTTGCGCCGAGTACGGATTTAAGCCTAAAATAGCGGTACAAAGCGACGATCCTTTTTATGTTAGAAAATGCGTTGAATATGGGCTTGGAGTGACCCTGGTGCCGCTATTTTCCTGGCAGGGACAGGTCTCGGACAATATTCGTCTGATACCGATAGAGGGACATATCCGAGACACCTTTATATATACGAATAATAAAAAGAAGCCCTCGGTATATACGGAAAGGTTTATAGATATGCTTGTAGACGAGTGTAAGGGATGTTGATGCCTTGCAGTTTGGGTATATTTGTAATATAATGTAAAAAATGGATTAAAGGAGATAAAAATATATGGAATTTTCAGTTAACCATCCTATACTGTATGTGCTAGTGGGCGTTATAATTGCCGCCGTGCTGGCGCAGTCGGTGTTTTTTCTCGTCCGCGCGCTAAAGCGGGCAAAGGAGCTGGGCATTGCCGACTCTACAATAAAGAAAAC
>JAZQER010000015.1:0-15391 GCA_045539095.1 Acutalibacteraceae bacterium
CGGCTGACAGAATTCTGATTCTGTCAGCCATAAGCTTAGTTATTTAAATCTTTTTTGTGTCAATTTCTTCCTTGCAGCGTGCCTTGAAGTCGGCGAGACTCATTGAGCCAAGGTCGCCGTTTTCACCGCGGCCGCGGACTGAAACGGTGCCGTCTTCACACTCCTTGTCACCGACGGTGAGCATATAGGGCAGTCTTTGCAGTCTCGCTTCGCGTATCTTATAGCCGATTTTCTCGTTTCTGGAGTCGACCTCTACACGCATACCCATCTCTTCAAGCGCCTTTTTCACTTCATAGGCATAGTCGTGATGGCGGTCGGCAATCGGCAGGATTCTTACCTGCTCGGGAGCGAGCCAGAGGGGGAATGCGCCGGCATACTTTTCAATAAGCAGAGCGAGTGTTCTCTCATAGCAGCCGATAGAGGTGCGGTGAATGATATAGGGGTTTTTCTTCTCACCGTCACGGTCGGTGTATTCCATACCGAACTTTTCGGCAAGCATCTGGTCGATCTGAATGGTGATGAGGGTGTCCTCCTTGCCGTGAACATTCTTAATCTGAATGTCGAGTTTCGGTCCGTAGAACGCCGCCTCGCCAACACCAATCTTGTAGGGAATCTCAAGATGGTCAAGGATACGCTTCATAACTCCCTGAGCCTCATCCCACTGATCCTCGGTTCCAATGTATTTCTCGCGGTTATCGGGATCCCACTGTGAGAAGCGGTAGGATACATCCTCGTAAAGACCGAGAGTTTTGAGCATAAAGATACACAGGTCTAAACAACCCTTAAACTCATCCTCTAACTGTTCGGGGGTGCACATAAGGTGACCTTCCGAGATAGTGAACTGGCGTACTCGGATGAGACCGTGCATCTCGCCCGAGTCCTCATTTCTGAAAAGGGTAGAGGTCTCGTTATAGCGAAGGGGCAGGTCTCGGTAGGAACGCGGACGGTTGAGATAAGCCTGATACTGGAAGGGACAGGTCATCGGGCGAAGAGCAAAGCATTCCTTAGTCTCATCGGTGGGGTCACCCATAACGAACATACCGTCAAGATAATGGTCCCAGTGGCCCGAAATCTTATAAAGGTCGCTCTTTGCCATAAGGGGAGTCTTTGTAAGAAGCCAACCGCGCTTTTGCTCCTCATCCTCAACAAAGCGCTGTAGAAGCTGAATAACGCGGGCACCCTTCGGGAGCATAATTGGAAGTCCCTGACCTATATATTCGCTGGTTGTAAACAGCTCTAATTCTCTGCCTATCTTATTGTGGTCGCGCTTTTTAGCTTCCTCAATGCGAGCGATATGCTCATCAAGCTCAGTCTGCTTCGGAAAGGCGGTGCCGTAGATACGCTGGAGCATCTTGTTGTCGGAATTTCCGCGCCAATAAGCACCCGTTGCGCTGGTCAGCTTGAATGCCTTAACAAGACCTGTGGACATCAGATGTGCGCCGGCACAAAGGTCTGTAAACTCTCCCTGACGGTAAAGGCTTATAACTGAACCTTCGGGTAAATCACGGATAAGCTCAACCTTATAGGGCTCTGACTTGTCCTCGAAGAACTTAACTGCTTCATTAAAGGGGAGTGTGAAACGCTCTAAAGGAAGATTTTCCTTAACTATTTTTTTCATTTCACTCTCGATTTTGGTGAGGTCATCAGGAGTGAATTTAACCTCGGAATCAATATCATAGTAAAAGCCGTCATCAACAGCGGGTCCGATAGCAAGCTTTGCCTCGGGATAAAGACGCTTTACTGCCTGTGCTAAAATGTGGCTTGCAGTATGTCGGTAGGTCCAACGACCGTAGTCATCCTCAAAGGTTAAAAGCTCGACCGAGTCGCCGTCGTGAAGTACGGTGCGTAAATCGGCATTTTCTCCGTTAATACGAGCGGCGCAGACATTCTTAAAAAAACCGCCGCCGAATGATTTTGCGATATCATAAGGGTTCATACCCTCATCAAACTCTCTGACATCGCCGCGTAAACTGATTTTCATATTTTCAAACCTCCGGTTTTAAAATTAGTGCAGAATGCAAAGCGCACAGCGCAAAATTAAGGAGTTCGCTTTGCGAACAAATATATAATGGTCGGCTTCGCCGACACCTAAACTTTGCATTTTGCATTTTGCGCTTTGCATTAAAAATAGCCTCGTCCCGAAAGAGTCGGGACGAGGCTTTGAAAAACAAAACTCCGCGGTTCCACCCGCATTGCACAAACTGAAAATTTGTGCCGCTTTAAACCCTTAACGCGGGTCAGCCGTTTTGCTCATCACAAACACTCCGAGGTGGTGTTCACGTAAAATCTCTTTATCGGGCTTCCAGCCGCCGACCCGACTCTCTTTAAAAGAAACAGACACGCTACTGTCCTCATCAACGCTTTATACATCTGTATTTTATAACTCTTTTTCAGAAATGTCAATAATTTATTGAAGTTTTCATCTTTTTAATGTATTATATTAGAGAAAAGGGAAAGGGGAAAAAGGAAATGGTTAAACATATGATTATATGGAAGTTGAAGCCTGAATTCGACACGCCCGAGCAAAAAGCTGAGATAAAAGAAAAATTAGAGGGGCTTGTAGGTAAAATCGACGGACTTGTTTCTATGAATATTCTGACCGATGGCTTCGAGTCATCAAGCGGTTCACTTATGATGGATTCGACGTTTGAATCCGAAGCGGCGCTTAAGGCTTATCAGGCACATCCCTTGCACAAAGAGATTGCCGTAAACCTTGTCCGCCCGAGCATCGATGCTCGACTCTCGTTCGACTTTAATGAATAATTTCGTTGCCGTAAGGCAACACGATTCCCTCGGCCCTTGGCCCTGATGAACAAAAGGTGAGTGATTATGAATACAACTTTATACATCGTCGTGCCATCGCCTTCCCCGCTGGAGAAGGCAGTAATATTATGAATTTTAGGTGATAGGATGAATACAATTTTATACATCGTCGTGCCCTGCTATAATGAGCAGGAGGTTTTGCCGCTGACCTCACAGATATTTATTAAAAAACTTGAAGAGTTGTCTGACTACGGCAAGATAAGCAGAGAGAGCCGCGTTCTTTTCGTTAATGACGGAAGCCGCGACGCGACATGGAATATAATTACAGAATTAAGCGAGACATATGATTGGGTAGAGGGTATCAGTCTGTCCCGAAATCGCGGACATCAGAACGCACTGCTCGCTGGTCTTATGTATGCAAAGGACCGCGCAGATATTACTATTTCGATAGATGCCGACGGTCAGGACGATATAAATGCTATGGATGAAATGGTGGACGCCTACCTTAACGGCTGTGAGGTTGTTTACGGTGTCCGCGCCGAGAGAAAAACCGACACATTCTTTAAGCGTGCGACCGCCGAGGGCTTTTATAAGATAATGAAATTTATGGGCGCAGAGGTGGTATTTAATCACGCTGATTACAGACTTTTATCCAAGCGTGCGCTCGAAGCACTTTCAAACTATAAAGAGGTAAATATCTTCCTTCGCGGAATGGTGCCGCTTGTCGGTTTTAAGAGCACCAGCGTTTTCTATGACCGTGCTGAGCGCCTTGCGGGCAAGAGCAAATATCCGCTCAAAAAAATGCTGTCGCTTGCCTGGAGCGGAATTACAAGCCTTTCTGTAAAGCCGATACATTTTGTTACCTTCCTCGGTATGTTATTCTCGGTGCTCGGCTTTATTGGTTGTATTTGGGCGGTAATAATGGCGCTTCTTGAGAGTACGGTTGCAGGCTGGGCAAGTACCGTTTGCATAATCTGCTTGCTCGGCGGTATACAGCTTTTATCACTTGGAATAATAGGTGAGTATATCGGAAAGATATATCTTGAGACCAAGGCAAGACCGCGATATATTATTGAAGAAGAAACAGACCACGAGTAGTGGTCTGTTTTCTTTAGTGAATAATTAATAATGAATAATGAATAATTTTGGTGTTCCCTTCGGGAACGAACATAATTACGATACGAAAACAAATAGATTTACCTCGTATCGTAAATATATCGTGGCGAAGCCACACATTAATTATTAATTATTCGTTATTCACTATTCATTTTCCTGTTTGCCCGTACTATCATCGCAACGGCGACGATTATTACAATAATGCATACGGCAAAGCCAACTATGGAATTGAGGGTACGCCGAAGCTCAGCATCACTGCAGAAGCGGTCGAGCAGAGCAGTCTGCAGTGAAAACATCGACATCATCGCGACCGACATATTAAGGCTCTTTGATGCCGAAAGCAAAGGATCATCAATTTGTCCTATACGTCTGGCATCTATTATCGCTGTAATGACCCTGTAAAGGGTATAGCCGCCGAAGATCCATATGAGGTATCCTGAATATTCAGCCACCTTGTCATACTTTATTATGATAATAACAATGACCGCCATTGAAAGATTAAGGAGCATTAGAAGCTTTCCGCATCTTTTGTAGCTTAAAAGCGCTTTTATGCGCACGCTTTTCTTATTCATCAGATTTTTGAGTCGCAAATCTGTCCTTATCAGCAGAAATTTTATTGTGCATAGCAGAATATAGTAAAGGGCAACTGCGCCAAACCATACAGACTTATAAATTATACCTGTAGTGAGCTTGAAGACGGCATATAGAATATTGAAGAAAAAACCGCAATATAACCCAACCCTCGCCCTTTGCTCAGGTGAGTTTAAAAAGATGTTAAACGATCGCAAATATATCACCTTTTAATATTATGTGTATGTAATAACGAATAATGAGTAATGAATAATTTCGGTGTTTCGGCAAAGCCGAAACGATATATTTTTTTAGTTTTTCATTAAAACCTCTTGACAAAAAGGTTTTAATGGTGTATTATGCAACTGTACTAAGCGTAATAGTACAGTTGCAACAAAATTGAGACGAAGGGAGATATAGCGTGATAACCATAGACTATCGAAGCCGCGTGCCGATATACGACCAGATAGTAAACGGTATAATCCGCCTTAAAACGGTGGGCGTTTTAAAGGCTGACGATAAGCTTCCGAGCGTCCGTCAGTTGGCAAATGAGCTTCGCATTAATCCCAATACGGTGCAGAAGGCATACGCAATTCTTGAAACCGACGGTATTATATATTCTGTATCGGGCAAGGGGTCGTTCATATCGGGTGACTCTGCCGCGGATACGGCACTTTATGCCGCCGCTTGTACTGATTTTGAAAAGGCTGTAAAGGAAGCGGTCTATAGGGGATTGGGCAAGGACACCATTATACAAATAATAGAAAAGGTGTTTGAAAAATGAGGATAATTAAAGTACTCGTTGCGGCTTTGCTTTTGGTATCTGCCGCAATCACTTCGATTATATTATATAAAAGGAGGAAATGACAGATGATAACGATAACTGAGCTAAGTAAAAAGTTTGACGATTTTGTTGCTCTTGACAATATATCGGTAGAGTTTAAGGAAGGTGCTATATACGGTCTTGTCGGATCTAACGGGTCGGGCAAAAGTACTCTTCTGCGTACTATCACAGGGGTCTATTATCCCGATAACGGCTCGATAAAGGTCGATGGCGAGGAAGTATTTGATAACCCATCGGTAAAGAGCAGGATATTCTTTTTACCCGACCAACCTTACTTTTTTAAAGGAGCAAATCTTAATGAGATGTCCTATTTTTATGAGAGTATGTATAACTCCTTCAGCCGTAAACGGTACGAGCATCTTACACAGGTGTTTCCTCTTTCCAAAACAGACAAGATAGATAATATGTCAAAGGGAATGCAGCGTCAGGCGGCGTTGATATTAGCCCTTTCGACAAGTCCTAAATATCTGCTTTTGGATGAAGCCTTTGACGGACTTGACCCCGTTATGAGAAATGTCCTTAAAAGCCTGCTTATTGACGGTATTGAAAATACTGGTATGACCGCAATAATATCCTCTCATAATCTCCGCGAGCTTGAGGACCTCTGCGATCACATCGCCCTTATACATAAGGGACATATCGTGGTGTCGGGCGCACTGGAATCGGTACGCGGTACGACACATAAAATTCAGGCGGCATTTAAAACTTTGCCCGCTGAGATAAAATTTGACGGACTTAACATCCTTAAAGCTGAAAAGACAGGCTCGCTTATACAGATGATCGTGAAGGGCGATATTGACGAGATATTAGCCCATATAAACTCTCTCGACCCGATATTCTGCGAGGTTATCGAGCCCTCTTTAGAGGAGCTGTTTATCTATGAAATGGAGGTAGAAGGCTATGACGTCGGCAATATCCTTAAATAAGAAAAACAGGGTACTCAACTTTTTCACATTCACACTAAAAAAGCAAACGCCCCTGACCCTTCTCGTCACAGCCTTCGGCCTTCTTATATGCCCTGGTGTGCTGATAAACAGTATTTTTGATGCTTACGATTACACTAAACCCAATATGAACGACTATTTTGAGGGCTTTGCGATAGCGATATTTATAATCGCTCTCGGACTTATGGCGCTGCTGACGGTCACAAACTTTAGTTTTCTCTATTCAAAGAAGTCGGGTGATGTGTTTCACGCTCTTCCGCTGACAAGAAACGAGCTTGTGCTTACCCGTATGGTTGCTTCCTTTGTCGGAGCTCTATTTACAACGACCGCCTGTTTTTCGGGACTTTGTATCATAAACTTTTTGCCTACGGTATACGGAGTAGACGCAGGTACTGTCGCGGCAACCTTTGGCGCAATGGTCATAATGCTCTTTATGTGCACCGTATTTACGACCATCTTTGCCGTTTGCTCGGGCGGTATATTCGACTTTATAATCGCGGTGGGTGCTGTAAACCTCGGCATCCCTGCCATATATGCCATTTTCTTAAACTTCCTTGAAAACAGCTCCTACGGCGTTGTGTGGAATAACGGCGGCTCGGCATACACCTATACAACACCCTATCTTTATGCGGGACTTAAGGTCTTTGAGATACCCGATCAGGGAATAGATGAGATAGCAAAATATTTCTGGAAAAACGGCGCGCCACTCAATTGGTTCACTGTTATCGAAACGATTGTTTTCACGGCGGTATGTCTGATAGCTCTCTTAAAGCTCTTCTCAATTCGCCGCAGTGAGACGGCGGGTGAGGCATATTCCTTTAAATTTATGCCTCATATAATATCTCTGCTCGTATCTATAGTGGGCGGCTATCTGCTCGCCTACATCTTTACGGGAAGAAGCTTTACCTCGGCAGATTTCTGGTTATTCTTTATTATCGGTGCGGCTCTCTGCAGCGTTACTGCGGGCGCGATATTCAATCGCGGCTTTAAAACGGTCAGGGTGTCGCTTATCCGCGGAGCCATCGCAGTGGGACTAACGATAGCTCTTTGTATCGGATTTCTCTTCTACAGCGACTATGAGGAAAATTATGTGCCCGAAAAGGCAAGGATAGAGTCTATCTCGGTCGGATATAACGAAGATGTTGTGTTTACGGATAATTTTGATATAATACTCGATATTCACAAGGCGGCGCTTGAGGATATGCACTCTAACAGTCTGTACAGTGATGATGAGATTAAGGATATCTATGAAATACCGAGCAAATACACCCTTGCGGACTCTATCAACAACATACACTTTTCCTATAAAATGAAAAACGGAAAAGAGATTACCCGTCGGTATTATAACCTTGTAGCAGGAAAGCTTGACCCTCTGTTCATAAAGTATATGCAGAGCGATGAATATATCGCAAGATACCTTAACTTTGAGGGTATAGAGACTATGGTAGAGATAAGCTATACCGATTACGACGAGATTATTGACTATGATAAAAACTACAAGAGTCAGTATACCGCTATAACACCCAGTACTACGGTAGTTCTTATGAACGCGTATGCAAAAGAGCTTAAAAATGCAGACGAGTCAGCGTTTTATGAGAGCTGTGATATTATTGAGGTTTACGGACTCAACGACAAAAGCTATTCAGAAAACTTCCGCGTTCCCGAAAGCTTTTATGAGACCAGAGCGATATTACAAAGAATTGAATTTAAAAGCGATAATGAAACTGAGATGAAATAAACAAAACCGCAAGCTTAGCTTGCGGTTTTCTCTATATAATCAATAACCTCTTCTACAGAATCGGACACGAAGAGCATCTTTTCGTTATCCTCTTTATCCATAAATCCGAGCTCTGCGGTATGGTGAAGTAACGCGAGCAGCGGCTCGAAATATCCGTCGGTGTTGAGAATGGCGATGGGCTTATCTATCTGTCCGAGACGTTTAAGGGTGTAAATTTCAAAAAATTCATCATAGGTGCCGGTGCCACCGGGGGAGATGATAAAGCCATCCGACATAGCATCAAGCATGGCCTTGCGCGAGCGCATATCAGCCGTATGATAGGTCTCGGTCGCGTCGTTCGAAAGCACACCGTCGGGACGGAAAAAGGCAGGGGAGATGCCGATGCTTTTGCCTCCAATTTCACAGACTCCGCGGACAGCGGCTCCCATAAGTCCCGAATTTCCGCCGCCGAAAATGAGTGTATGTCCGCGTTTTGCCAGCTCTTTGCCCAGCCTTTCGCCCTCAAGTATATATTTTTTGTCGATAATCGGGCTCGCTGCACCGTATACGCATATATTCATAGGTTCACTCCCTTTAGCATTATCTTTATATATTATTCTATAGTTAACACAAATATTTGTCAACGGTATTAAAAATCAAGCAGATAAGGAATATACAAAGAGTTTTTTATAGAAATAGAGAGACAGCTTCTCAACGAAGTGTCTCTCTGTTTGTGGTTTTTCTGTTGAGTTTTAAGTAATTAAGCCTCAGAGATAGCATCTACGGGGCAGCCTGCTGCACAAGCTCCGCAGTCAATGCAGGTATCTGCATCGATCTCGAACTTATCAGCACCCTCAGAGATAGCCTCTACAGGGCAACCCGAAGCACAAGCGCCACAGCTGATGCAAGCGTCAGAAATTACGAAAGCCATTACAGTACACCTCCTTGGTGTTTGCTTTATTTCATTTTAACACATCATTACAAAAATGCAAGAAAAAAATTATTCCTTGACATCATTTTCCGTTTTTTGAGGTTTTTTTGAACGTCCGCGGTGCAGAACCTCTACTTCATTCTTGTTAAATTTCATCGGCGCGGCATCCTCGCCGACTTTAACATAAAGGGTGCCTGTCAGAACATTCAGGTCAACTACATTACCGTTGCCGTTCGGCGTCTTTACAAGTGAGCCTAATGGCGGTGTAATCGAGTTCAGATATTCATAAGCGTCCTGTTCATATTTAAGACAGCACATAAGTCTGCCGCAGCTGCCCGAAATTTTAGTGGGATTGAGTGAGAGACCCTGTTCCTTAGCCATCTTGATAGAAACAGGCTGAAAATCGTCTAAAAATCTCGCACAGCAGAAGGGCTGACCACAGATACCGAGTCCGCCGAGCATCTTTGCCTCGTCACGCACACCTATCTGGCGAAGCTCTATACGGGTGTGGAAGCTTCCCGCAAGGTCCTTTACTAGGTCGCGGAAATCAACTCTGCCGTCACTCGTAAAGTAGAAAAGTATCTTTGAGCCGTCAAATGCGTACTCAACATCGACAAGCTTCATATCAAGCTTATGCTCTAAAACCTTCTTTTCGCAGACCGAAAAGGCTTCAGCGGCTTTTTTCTTATTTTCGCGAACCCTCTTGCGGTCGGCATCGGTGGCGATGCGCTGTACCTTTTTGAGGGGCTTTACAATCTGCTCATCGGGAATGCTCTTTATCCCTTCACTGACCGTTCCGCACTCTATACCTCTTGCGGTTTCAACGATAACCATATCACCGAGTGAGATATTAATACCCGCAGGGTCAAAATAATATGCCCTGCCGTCAGATTTGAATTTTACAGATACAACTTCAGTCATTATGTCCTCCGTTAATTTGCTTTTATTATCGCAAGCCTTGAAGTAAGCGATGTAAAGAAAAGCGTTAGATTAATATTTGTTATGAGAAGCGGCTCAAACTCACACAGGATGTCGTAGATTCTTGTATATTCGAGCCGTGTAGCGCGAAGCTTTTCACTGTCGGTAACCCTTTTAACAACCAGAGCTTTTAACTCATTTATAAAGGAGTCTGTTTCAGGACGGTTTTTTTCAAGCTTTACGGTTACCTTTAAAGCCGAAAGAGTGTCGCCCTTCTCGATTTCGGATAAATATTCCCGCGCGACAGTGACACCTAAGGAAGCCTTTGAAGAACCGAGGGCTTCCAAAGTCTTTCCGATATTATTTTTGTTGGGGGCGAGCATCTCGGAAGCCTTTTCATGGTCGCATCCGCGCGAAACCAGCTCCCTGAGAGCCTCGTCAAATGAAGGCTCAAAAAGTGAAAAGACGGTACAGCGTGAAACTACCGTTTCTAAAAGGCTGCTTGCCGATTCACTCAGCAGAATAAAGGATACGTTTGCGGGGGGCTCTTCAAGAAGCTTTAAAAGCTTATTCTGAGAAGCGGCGTTTAAGGTCTCAGCCTTCTCGATTATAAACACCTTACCCGAAGCTGTGTGAGGGGTGAGATAAGCAATCTCGCGCAGACGGTCTATCTGCGTAACCGAGATATTCTTTTTCTTATCCTCGGGCGCGATTCTTTCTATGTCGGGGTGGGTGCCAGCATCAGCAAGATGACAGGTGCGGCAGCGGCCGCAGGGAGAGCCGTCGGCTTCGCAAAGGGCGGCTTTAGCAATATAAGCCGAAAGTGTTCGCTTACCGGTACCCGAGCTGCCCTCGATAATCATCGCGTGGGGAAGTCGTCTTGTCGATATGAGCCTTAAAAGAGAATCCTTTACGCGGACATTGCCGCAGATGGGAAAGCTCATAGCACGAAGCCTACTTTTTTCATAGCCTTAGAAAGGGTGCGGATAGCCGTATACTCAGCCTTTTTTGCGCCCTCGCGGTAAGTCTCTTCAAGGTACTTTTTGTCCTTAATTATTGTGTCATAGCGCTCTCTTACAGGGCGTAGCTCTTCAATTACCGCCTCGCCGACAACAGTTTTGAAATCACCGTAGCCGCGACCCTCAAATTCGGCAGTTATCTCCTCGGCAGTCTTTCCTGTCACTGCGGAATATATACCTATAAGGTTATTAATGCCCGCCTTGTTCTCACCGATGCAAACCTTCGCTTCGCTATCGGTAACGGCGCGCTTGAACTTTCTCATAATAGCGTCGGGGTCATCAAGTATAGCGACCCATGCATTTACATTCTCGTCTGACTTAGACATCTTTTTAGTGGGATCCTGCAAAGACATAACCCTCGCGCCCGTCTTTCCTATAAAAGGCTCGGGAACGGTAAATACGTCGCCGTAAAGTCCGTTGAAGCGGGTCGCGATATCCCTTGTGATTTCAAGATGCTGCTTCTGGTCAGCGCCGACAGGCACAAAATCAGGATTATAGAGCAAAATATCAGCCGCCATAAGGGCAGGGTAGGCGAAAAGACCTACGTTGACATTGTCTGCGTGCTTTGCCGATTTGTCCTTGAACTGTGTCATTCTGGACATCTCACCGAACTGTGTATAGCAGGAGAGAAGCCAAGCGAGCTGAGCATGCTCGCCAACGTGTGACTGAATGAAAAGAGTACTTTTTTCGGGGTCGAGTCCGAGCGCCAGCATAAGCGCAAAGGTAGAATATATCTGCGAACGGAGCTTAGCAGGCTCCTGACGGACAGTTATCGCGTGCAGGTCGGCGACAGCAAAGGTGCAGTCATACTCCTCCTGCATATTTATCCAGTTTTTGAGTGCTCCGAGATAGTTTCCCAGAGTCAGCATACCGCTGGGCTGAATACAGCTTAAAACTTTTTTCTTTCTGATTTCTTCCATATTGAACCTCACATTAGACAATAATCTAATATATTATACTATATAAATACGAAAACGGCAAGAGGTTTATAAATTACAAATTCCAACCCTTATTTTGCTTGTTTTGACACTAAAATAATATAAAAAGCTTCAAATACCGAGAAATTTTGCAAATAATATATTAAATATCGAATAATTTTGCAAAAAAATTAGGTAAGAATGTAAAAATGTTAGGAAAGTTGATATTTCGTCTTGCATTGTTTGGAAATATATGTTAGAATCTTTGACATAAAAGAACAGGAGGCGTTTCAAAAATGGAACAAAAATTAAAAGTATTGGTAGCAGATAATTCGACAGAACTCGGCTCTGCCTGCGCCAAGATATTTCAAAGCTATGGAATGGAGGTCTCGGTCTGCGAAAAGGATGGAGCAGCTGTACTTGAAAAGTGTGTAAAGCTTCAACCCGACGTAGTACTCGCAGATGTGTTTATGTCGAATATTGATATACTCGGTCTTTTGTACGAGCTTCGCCGTATGGATATGGCAAAACGGCCTATGGTAATGGCGATGTCGAGCTATGACAATCCTAAATTAGAGCGCGAAACTCTGCAGGCGGGCGCGGCTTATTATTTTCTTAAGCCCTTTGACATAAACACCCTTGCAGAGCGTATAATTCAGCTTACGGGCTGGAAAAACCACTCGTCGCCTATGGTAGTAAAGGATAGTGTTTATACCGATAACGAGCTTGAAATGATGGTAACCGAGATAATACATCAGATAGGTGTGCCCGCACACATCAAGGGTTATCACTATTTAAGGGTGGCAATCATTCTTGCAGTAAAGGATGACGAGATGATAAACTCGGTTACAAAGATACTCTATCCTACCGTTGCAAAGAAATTTCAGACCACCTCATCCCGTGTGGAAAGGGCGATTCGTCACGCAATAGAGGTTGCTTGGGACAGGGGAGATATTGATGTTTTAAACGCCTATTTCGGATATACAATAAATAATGATAGGGGAAAACCTACTAATTCAGAGTTTATCGCAATGATAGCGGATAAACTGAGACTTCGTCTCAAAGCGGCTTAAAAATTAATCGGGAAAGCAAAACGTCGTTGCTTTCCCGATTTTTTTGTTGTATAATGTGAAAAAAAGGAAGCGAAGGGTATATATGACATTTGATAAAATAATCATTATAATAATGGCAGTTTTTCTTGTTATAGGCGGTATAGACCGAATTTTTGGAAACCGTCTGAAGCTCGGCGCCGCCTTTGAAAACGGAATAAAGATGACGGGTGAAATGATGCTCGCAATGGTGGGTGTTATCGTTTTAGCCCCCGTACTTGCAACACTGCTAAGACCCGTTATAGTACCTGTCTATAACTTTTTGGGTGCGGATGCCGCAATGTTTGCGGGTACTCTGCTTGCCCCCGATATGGGTGGCGCGCCGCTGGCATACGAGATTGCAGAGAGCAGTGACGCGGCAAAGCTTGGCGGAATAATCGTTGCATCTATGCTTGGCGGTACGGTCGCATTTACTATACCTGTTGTTATGGGTATGTTCCAGGGTGAGGACAGAAGCCTTTCAGCAAAGGGAATTCTTTATGGCGTGGTAACTATTCCGATAGGCATTATTGCAGGCGGTCTTACTGCCGGTTTTAATGTAATAATGGTTCTAAAAAACACTATTCCCGTAGCGATAATTTCGCTGCTTATAGCACTCGGACTTTGGAAGGCTGAAAAGTACCTCGTAAAGGGCTTTGTAATATTCGGTAAGGTTATTATCGCGGTAGCTACTGTCGGCATAGTCGCCGCAGGAGTAGAACAGATGACGGGGCTGACCGTAATAAAGGGACTCGATTCACTGAACGATTCCTTTGTTGTAGTCGGACAGATTGGTATCGTTCTCGCGGGCGCTTTTCCTTTGCTTGCGGTCATTAATATGTTGCTTAAAAAGCCTATGGAAAAGGTCGGAGGTCTTTTAAAAGTAAACGGCGCATCGGTCGCAGGACTTGTGGCATCCCTTGCAAACTCGCTTGTTACCTTTGGTATGATAAAGGATATGGATAAACGCGGAAAGGTCGTAAATATGGCGTTCGCTGTGTCAGGTGCCTTTGTTTTCGGTGACCACCTTGCTTTTACGGCAGGCTTTGACGCTTCAATGATAACCGCCCTTATAGTCGGAAAACTCGCCGCGGGAATAACGGCGGTTGCGCTTGCCGTTTTGGCAACAAAAAAGGCAACATTATAATATATTTTCGCCGCCACGTCCAAGACAAACCCCTCTGCTGCTGTCAATATAGGACACACCATTTGCAAAAACATTTACATTAAATTGGCGGTGTGGTATAATGAAATAAAGGAGTGATTCTATGAAAACATTGAAAGCATTAAAAACTGCAACAATATGGAATTGTATTTTTTGTCTTTCGTGTATAATATCCATTATTTGTTTCGCAGTCAATCACTACTACAACACAAATTTATTATCCCTTATCGGCACTTTGTTCATATATGGATGGATGGTAAATCCAATTCCGTTAGTTTTATGCATTAGATGTTTTAAATTATATTTAACAGAACGCAAAAATGAAAAATCAAAGCAAACAATTGGAAACAGGTGGATTTGGATATTGGTTTGGCCGGTTATCACTACCGCATTATTTTGGTTTGGCGGCGGATTGTTTGTAGCTATTACCGGTGGTGTATAATAAAAGGCTTGACCGTTCGGTCAAGCCTTTTTATATCATATTCAAAATCCAATAAATAAGTCCGTATATAACGCTCGCAAAGGTTCCGAATAGAATGACGGGTCCTGCTACAGTGAACATTTTAACTCCGATACCGAGCACGTGGCCTTCTGCTGCTGTCAATATAGGACACACCTTTTTGCAAAAATATTTACATTACATTGGCGGTGTGGTATAATGAAATAAAATGAGGTGTTTTTATGAGCAAAAAAGGGATAGAGGCTGCGGTAAAAAAGCTCGAAGAATATTACGCGCAGTTTCCGGATTGGTACTGGAAATATGGACTTCACGACGCTGTTATTCTCTCTGTTTCTGAATTACAATTAGCACCTGACTATAAAGAAAAACCGTTAAAGTACAATTGTTTAGAAATTGAATTAGATTGCAAAAACGCATTGTACGAACAAAATATTAAAACAATTCGGTTATACAACTATAAAATCAAAACACCTGATATTGATATAAATAGTATTGATAAACCCTGGTGGATAAGTGATACTATTGAGAAACTTGGCAACGGACGGTATTTACTCGAAATCAAAATTGAATCAGCAAAAGGTAGTCGAAAGAATTTTGTAGTGGAATTTGAGATTCCCGAAATAGAAAGAAAATAAAAAGCTAAACAGGCGGTCATTGACCGCCTGTTTTTATAGTATAGTCGTTATCCAATAAATCAATCCATACACCACACTCGCAACTGTGCCGTAAACAATAACAGGTCCCGCTATTGTGAACATTTTTGCACCAACTCCCAAGACAAACCCCTCGGCTGCTGTCAATATAGGACACACCATTTGACAAATATTTACATTAAATCAGCGGTGTGGTATAATGAAATAAAGTGAGGTAGAATATATGAAACGATTACTTGCCATTTTTGTCATTCTTTCCATTATGGTAGCCGTATGTGGCTGTTCC
>JAZQER010000016.1:0-7229 GCA_045539095.1 Acutalibacteraceae bacterium
AAAGAAAATATTATGAGGGGAAACTATTTCATATTACGAAGTAATATTTTACTCGCCGTAAGGCGAATTTCATTAAAAAACGACTTGTAGAAACAAGTCGTATTTTTCTGGCAGGGGCGGAAGGAGTCGAACCCTCTTTGACGGTTTTGGAGACCGCTGTTAAACCGTTTAACTACGCCCCTATTCACTGTTTGGAAATGGTGGGCCATCAGGGACTCGAACCCCGGACCGACCGGTTATGAGCCGGTTGCTCTAACCAACTGAGCTAATGGCCCAAACAGAAAATCACAGTAATTGTTATTATAACACATTTTTATCGGTTGTCAATACATTTTTTTAAAACATAACAATAAAATTCTTGACAATCCTCTATTGCGCCAATATAATATATAAGCGACAATTAAATGAATATGGAGACGTATCGAAGTGGTCATAACGGGGCTGACTCGAAATCAGTTAGGGAGCAATCCCCCGCGAGTTCGAATCTCGCCGTCTCCGCCAAAGAATAACCGCAATCTTGATACAAGGTTGCGGTTATTTTCTTTTTATGATATAATGAGTAAAAGGCGGTGATTGTGTGAATAAAATACTTGGTTCTTGGAGCGGAATGAGAAAATACTTGGAACAGGAGATGCTTGCGGAGTCTTTACAAGGAAGAATTAGATATGGCTGTACTTCTTATGTTGGGATGGACGGGTGCCACATCTTCGAGATTTGTATTGACGGCAAACAAGTGAAACGCTTTTCGTGGGAAACTGTCAATTCCTATTTCATTGATAACGGATATAAGAGTAATAAGAATCCAAGTGGCATAGGCGAGTATTGGGCAGAGTTTTGGTCATTACTTGATAAATATCCTATAACGGATCGAACGGAATATACTGATGAAGAATTTTGCAATGCCCTCGAGAATTATCGCCACCAAGATATTTATGAAAACCTCCAATCAAATAACCCTCTAATCAGGATGTTTGCTATTTTAGACAGAAGGGTTGGAAAACGAACACTTACTAAATTAAAATCCGAACTCGATAAACAGCCGAACTGGTTACGACAAATATACTTACTGCGTATCGAAGCAGAGTTGAACTGATGGGTTTTGCACCCCCCTAAATCTAATTTGCACCCCCTTTGGCTCAAAATGCACCCCCTAAAATGACTTTGCACCCCCTAACCTCAAAAGGGGGTGCATTTGTATTAAAATTAGGGTTAGTCTTCAATAAAGAAAGAATCGCGCCAAGGGGCGGTTCTTTCTTTATTTTTTTACAAGATTCGAAAACACTGGTTCAGCAAAGTCGAATTGCAAGCATTCGGTGAATGGTTGCAAAGGTCGGGTGCGTGTCGGCAAAAGGTTTATCTTTTGCCGAGCGAATCTCGCCGTCTCGTAGTATATATTGATATATTAAAAGATGCTAACAATATATTGTTCCAACAACCTTACGATATTGTTTCTTAATATAAAATTATTGTTAAATGTGTTAAATTATGATAGTATGTAATATGTTAGTTATCAGAAAGAGGTGGTCAGTTGAATCCAAAGCTAAGAGAAAAAACATTGGAATCGCTTTCTGCCGTTCTGCCTATTACGGGCATAATGCTTTTTATAAGTATATTGGTTGTTCCAGTTGAACTTGGAACTATGGTTATGTTCCTTGTAGGCGCTATTATGCTTATTATTGGTATGGGATTTTTCCAGCTTGGTGCTGAGATGTCAATGACGCCGATAGGCGAGGGCATAGGTGTACAGATATCTAAAAGCAAAAAAGTATGGACAATGCTGATCATTGGCTTTGTTATGGGGGTTATAATCACTGTATCCGAGCCTGATCTTCAGGTTTTAGCGCAGCAGGTGCCGTCTGTACCCAATATGACACTTATACTGACCGTAGCAGTCGGTGTGGGAATTTTTCTTGCGCTTGCTATTATCCGTATTAAGTATCAGATAGATTTATCAAAACTGCTTATAGTTTTGTACATAATTCTCATAGGCGCATCGTTTTTTGTGCCACGAGAGTTTCTCGCTGTTGCTTTCGACTCAGGCGGAGTTACAACAGGACCTATGACCGTACCGTTTATAATGGCTTTAGGCGTAGGTCTTGCATCGGTGCGTACTGACAAAAACTCCGCCAGCGATAGTTTCGGTCTAGTAGCGTTGTCAAGTGTGGGCCCAATTTTAGCGGTACTTGTTCTGGGTTGTTTTTTCAAACCAACCGAAGCGGTATATTCACTCAGCGATGTAGCCACGGTTACGACTACGAGAGATGTTGCCGAGGTGTTTGCTGTTCAGACGCCTCACTACGCAGCTGAGGTCGCTGTATCTTTGTTTCCTGTTGTTGCAGTATTCTTTATTTTTCAGCTTATTACACGCCGTTATCATAAAAGACAGATAAAGCGTATTATCGTTGGTATGATATACACATATGTAGGACTGATACTTTTCCTTTGCGGTGTAAACGTGGGCTTTGCGCCCGTCGGCGCATCTCTTGGCAATGCGCTTGCATCTCTTCCATACAATTGGATACTTATACCGATAGGCATGATAATCGGTTATTATATAGTAAAAGCTGAGCCTGCGATACAGGTACTTAATCATCAGGTAGAGAATGTAACGAACGGTTCCATTTCTGTAAAAGCGATGAACAGAAGTATGTCTATAGGCGTTGCGGTAAGTATAGGACTTGCAATGCTTAAAGTGTTGTGGAGTATTCCTATACAGTGGATAATCATTCCGGGATATATTATTGCATTAGCATTGTCATTGGTAGTGCCAAAGATGTTTGTCGGTATTGCGTTTGACTCGGGTGGTGTAGCAAGCGGACCTATGACTTCTACCTTCCTCCTACCGCTTTCTATAGGTGTATGTCAGGCGCTTGGCGGAGATCTTATGACCGATGCTTTCGGCGTAGTTGCTCTTGTTGCATTGACTCCGCTTATAGCGATACAAATAATGGGTCTTGTATACAAGCTCAAGAGCGATAAGCTTCAAAAGAAGGTTGTTCTTTACAGTGGTATTACCGAGGACTGCGACGATATCATAGATTTCGAGGAGGTATAGCAAGGTGGAACGAAGCACAGCAAAAAATGCCTATCAGCTACTTATGCTGATAGCGACGCCCAAGCTTACCGATAAAGCGGCGGATATGTTTTTAAAAAGCGCTATGCCAATACAGTACAGGCTGAATGCTGAAGGAACTGCCCCGAGTGAGATAATGGACACTCTAGGACTTGGTGGTATCGATAAGGGCATACTTATCAGTACCGTTCCCAAAGCCTTTGGAAATGCTATGCTCGGCAAGCTTCATACAGAGCTGAGGCTTGATGCCGTAAACAGCGGAATAGCTTTCACAATACCGCTGACTGGGGCGAGCAAGCTTATAGCGAATATGATGGACCGTACAGCAGAGGAAAATCAGAACGATACTAAACGAAAGGGTGGAAACGCCATGGCAAAATCAACCTACGCACTTATTGTAGCAATAGTAAACAGAGGCTTCAGCGGTGAGGTTATGGATGCCGCAAAGGCTGCAGGCGCAGGCGGAGGAACGGTTGTTCATAGCCGAAGCATCGCCGGTGAGGGAGCGGCTGCATGGGGTCTCGGACTTCAGGAGGAAAAGGATATCGTTCTGATCTTAGCCGAAAAAGAAAGCAAGGTAAAGATTATGCGCTCCATCAGCGAGAGCTGCGGAGTGAACAGTAAGGCAAACGGTACGGTGGTATCTCTTCCGACCGACTCCGTAATGGGAATCTAACCGTCAGAATAAGCGCAGAACAAAAGCCACGACAGATGTCGTGGCTTTTTCTAAATTTTTTTAAAAACACTTCTTGTCTTTGCAGTCCTCTGTTATTCCGCATTTAAAGCAAAGCTCGTTCGGACATTTACCGCTCTTTTCAAATTCCACTATATTTTCTATGGTGGTTTCGGCAATATTGGAGAGAGCCTCTTCGGTGAGAAACGCCTGATGTGAGCTTACTATAACATTAGGCATTGAAATCAGACGAGCGAGGGTATCATCTTCTAAAATATGTCCCGAATTATCTTCGAAAAAGAGGTCGGACTCCTCTTCATAAACATCGAGACAGGCGGCGCCTACCTTTCGCGATTTTATGCCTGCAAGCAGCGCCTCGGCATCAACAAGAGCGCCTCTTGAGGTGTTAAGAAGAACAACTCCTCGCTTGCAACGGTTTATGGCTTCTTCGTTTATTATGTGGCGTGTCTCTTCGGTAAGAGGGCAGTGCAGTGAAATTATATCACTGCACGAAAAGAGTTCGTCTAATGAAACATATTTTACAGTGTCACCGTTGTCAAGATCTTCTGCAGGGAATTTGTCATAAGCAAGCACCTTCATACCAAAACCGCGGCATATATCAATAAAAACGCGTCCGATGCGTCCCGTTCCGATAACACCTACCGTCTTTCCGTGAAGGTCAAAACCGGTAAGCCCTGCAAGGCTGAAGTTAAAATCCCTTGTACGGATATAAGCCTTGTGTATGCGTCTTATAGAGGTGAGAAGCAGAGCCATTGTGTGTTCAGCTACAGCGTAGGGTGAATAGGCGGGAACACGCAAAACATGGATCTTACCGAAAGCATACTTCATATCTACATTGTTGAAACCCGCACAGCGAAGAGCGATTATTTTAATGCCTATCTGATGCAGTCGGTCTATCACCGCCGCGTTAACGGTGTCATTTACAAAAACGCAAACAGAGTCATATCCGTTTGCGAGGTCTACGGTATCCTCGTTTAACTTGGTCTCAAAATATTTTATTTTAACTCCATATTCTTTAGCATATTTATCAAAGGACGGCTTATCGTACGGCTTTGCATCAAAAAAAGCGATTCTCATATACATATCTCCTTAGAAAAATTGAAATGTTTATATTTCAGGCACCTGATGGCTCTGATTTACGGTATGAGCCTCTGCTTTTGCGTCATCGGGCTGGTCGCCAATAAGAGCTTCAAGTTTTTTAAAAGTATCTTCAGGGTCATAAGCGCGATAATGCAGATGCAGAATATCGCCCTCACCGATTAGGCTACCGTGGGAGACTGAAGCAGGATTTTTCCTGACCGATGTGACGACACAGGTAGGAGGCCAGAGAATATCTCGTATTTCTTTTCCCACTACAAATGCATCTGAGGTGACAGTGAAGTGGGCATCTATGAGCTGAGGCATTTTGCCCTTGTGCTCAGATTCGACCTTGCTCTCGACTACAGTATCGGTAAATGCAGTAACACCAATTACTTCTATAATAAAGTATGAAAGGGCAACCCCTAATGCTATGGGGAGAATATTTGACAGACCTGACAGAGCCTCAACGGCAAATATAACGGCCGAGATCGGCGTTCTGGAAGAGGCGCTTAAAAACGATGCAATACCGATAACAACCATTGTTATATAATATTCTTCGGGCAGTAGACCAAGCGTTATCATACCGTTGCCGCAAAGCGAGCCCACAATAGCGCCAAAAGCAAGTGTGGGGACAAAAAGTCCGCCGGTGATACCTACATTATTGGCGGTAATAAGCAGAATTGCACGCACAGCAAGACATATAAGTGACATATACCATATGCCTTGTCCTTCTATCATCATATCAACCAGCGAGTGACCTGAGCCTAACGCTTCGGATAAAAAATATCCAATAGTCGCGGTCAGCACAAATACAGTCGGTATTTTAACATATATCGGCAGTCGGCTGAGTCTTTCTCTGATAAAGTTACCGATAATACGGTACAACTTTGTGAAAGCGACGGCGCAAAAGCCGCAAACTAAACCCACTACAAGGGCCGACCAAAGATATTTAATAGGTAAAGCAGAATTTATTGTAAAGTGAAAAAATGCGGAGTCGGTGTTAGTGAGGTCACACAAAATATTCATTGTTGCCGAGCCCGAAATTACCGCCGAAGCAGCACTCATAAATATCATAGGCGAGAAGCGGCGATGAGCCTCTTCAAATGCAAAAAATATACCTGTAAGAGGGGCGCCCGTTGCAGCAGCAAATCCCGTGCAAGCACCGCCCGTCATAATATATCTGTCCCATGCTGCATGCTTATTTGCAAAAAGCCGTACCGTACCGCGTCCGACAGCGGTGCCCATCTGTACGCTTGGGCCCTCAGTTCCAAGAGGTATGCCACCGAGAAATGAGAGCAACGCCGACACGAATACGGTTACTATATTGCGAAGCCAACGAAATTCTATAAGACCGCGAAGCAGTGCGATAGCGGTGGGAATTCCTCCGCCCTTGCAGTTACCGAGGTGTTTGACCGAGAGCGTTGAAACCAGACCGAGCAGTGCCACGCCCATCAAAAGGATAGGGAGGTATATTGCGTTTTCCCTCACAAACCCGTAAATGTCACCTGATAACGATACAGCAAATCCTGATGCAAATTTAAATAGAAATATTATGATACCTGTCAGAATTCCCGTCATTACTGAGAATATCAGGCAAGGCATAAGAATATTTTGAATATAGTTAATTCTTTTATTTTTCATTGATATCATACTTCTTTGCTTAGTTATAATATTTCCGTTTATTATAGCATTATAATTCATTATTTCGGTTTTTGCAAGAAACGTAAAATAAAAATCGCTTTCCTATATCGGAAAGCGATTTTTGGTACTGTTTTTAAAAAATCAGTCGCAACAGGGGTCAGCTTTTTTAGAAGGCTTTGCTTCAGCGGCAGGCTTTGTAACGTCGCCGAGGCCCGAAGTTTCGCTGAACATGACATTTTGCTTGGTCATCTCAACTGCATCGGTCGGAACGATTATCTTGGAAGCCTTTCCGTCAGACATAGCGACCAGAGCTTCGTACTTTTTAAGCTCGAGTACCGCTTCATCAACACCTGCAGACTTAAGTGCGGCAAGTCCGTCAGCCTCAGCCTGTTTTGCAAGAAGGATAGCCTTTGCTTCACCCTCGGCTCTTGCAATTCGGGCATCTCTTTCACCCTCTGCGGCAAGGATCATTGCCTGCTTATCACCCTCTGCGCGAGTGATAACTGCTGCCTTGTGACCTTCTGCTTCGAGAAGAGTCTCGCGGCGGTCGCGTTCTGCCTTCATCTGCTTTTCCATCGCGTTCTGAATTTCCGCGGGAGGAATAATGTTTTTAAGTTCAACGCGGTTAACCTTGATGCCCCACTGATCGGTTGCCGAGTCAAGAATATCGGGCATCTTTCCGTTGATGGTATCACGGGAGGTGAGCGTTCCGCCGAGCTCGAGCTCGCCGACGAGGTTACG
>JAZQER010000017.1:0-2096 GCA_045539095.1 Acutalibacteraceae bacterium
AGTGTTCCTAATGAGTGCGCAACAATATATATTTTTTCGTGTGTTAATGATAATTCATCTACGACAGAAGCAACCTGTGCCTCCCACTTTTTCATTGATGTCTTAGAAAAATCTTTAACGCTTTTTCCATGACCATCTAGTAGTAAATTATAAACCGAAAATGATTCAGGAACTAAAGAAACAAATTCATTAAAATGATTTGGCGTTCCAACAATTCCGTGGATAAACAAAATGACGATGTTTGAATTATCGCACATCCTCACATATTCCTTATGTTCCATCTCATCACCGACCTTTTAGTGTATTATAGCATAAAAGCGGCGCAGCCGCAATACTTCTTCACTATTCACTATTACTTCTTACTTTCCAAAAATCCCGTTCTTATATTTTTAGTGAAAAGTGAAGAGTGAAGAGGTAATAAGTAAAAATCCCGCCCACCTTCGTGAACGGGATTTTTGGTGCCGCTGCCCGGACTTGAACCGGTACGTTGTCGCCAACGAGGGATTTTAAGTCCCTTGTGTCTGCCTATTCCACCACAGCGGCGTATGATAGAATTTTATTATATTTTAAGCGCGTTGTCAAGTGTTTTTAGATATAAAAGCCAACAATAATTTTACAACTCTTCATATTTTTCAATATAGCTATGCTTGTCACCACTGTCGGAGTCGCGCCAGCCGACGATAGAAGCGAGGTTTACGTTGTGGACGCTTCTGAAAAGGTTGTCGTCAACATTCGGGTTTATTTTTTTGATATCAGCGATGAGCTTTTTTATTTCCTTGCGTTTTGACATATCCTCATGATGCTCGCTTTCTGCCGTAAACTTGCAAGCGCACTGTAAAAAGCGGAGTTCGTTATATTTTGACCAATTAATAATATCCTTTTCCTTAACTTTATATAAGGGACGGATTAGTTCCATGCCCTCAAAATTTGTGCTTTTTAGCTTCGGTAGCATTGTCTTTATCTCGGACGCATAGGTCATATTTAGCAGCAGAGTCTCTATCATATCGTTAAAATGGTGTCCGAGAGCAATTTTGTTGCAACCAAGCTCTTTCGCCTTAGCGTATAGAAAACCTCTTCTCATACGGGCGCAAAGGTAGCATGGGGCACCGCCCGCATTGTAAGCAACATCGAAAATATCGCTCTCAAATATCTTTATCGGAATATTCGTAAGCTCTGCATTAGCTTCAATAAGAGCGCGGTTTTCGGGGTTATAGCCGGGGTCCATAACGATAAACTCAAGTTCAAAAGGAATTACCGAATGGCGGTGCAACTCCTGCAAACACTTTGCCATTAAAAAGGAGTCCTTGCCGCCCGAAATACAAACTCCAATACGGTCACCTTCTTTTATCAGTCCATATTCATTTACAGCACCGCAAAAGTTATTCCAAATGGACTTGCGGAACTTTTTTATAATACTGCGCTCAATTTCCTTATATCTTTCCATAATTCGTCCTTTAAAATGATATATACCTATTATATTTGCAAACACGCTACAATTCAAGAAAAACATACTTGTAAAAGAGAGACGGAAGTGATAACATAATTGTATACTAATTTTAGAGGTAAATTATGGTATCAAAAATCTTAAGCATAGGACTGTTCGGTATGGACGCCTATATGGTTGAATGTGAAGCTGACGTTTCGGGCGGTATGCAGGCATTCGATATTGTAGGTCTGCCAGATTCTGCAATAAGAGAATCGCGTGACCGCGTGCGGTCAGCAATAAAGAACTGTGGATATAAATATCCGACGGGCCATATAACCGTAAATCTCGCCCCTGCAGATATACGAAAAGAAGGCTCGGTCTATGACCTGCCCGTGCTTCTATCCTTGCTTATTTCAAATAAACAGATATCTCCCGCTGTATCGCTCGACGATAGCATATTTGTCGGAGAGGTGTCCCTTGACGGAAAGCTCCGTCCGATAAACGGTGTACTCGCAATGGCAATAAGCGCACGTCAAAAAGGTATAAATAAATTCTTTGTTCCCTATGAAAATGCTGCCGAAGGCTCTGTAGTTGAAGGGCTTGAGGTCTACGGAGTGAGAACCGTTCAAGAGGTAATAGACCATATTGAAGTCGGATCGTAGCCATGTCG
>JAZQER010000018.1:0-8416 GCA_045539095.1 Acutalibacteraceae bacterium
CAACACCCGGAATATTATCCGAGGAGTCACCCATAAGGGCTTTCAGGTCTATCATCTGTTCGGGCGCAAGACCGTATTTTTCAAAAAGCGCCGCTTTATCGTAGTTTGTTATCTCAGGACCGCCCATTTTTGTAGTTGCAAGAACTACGCGGACACGGTCTCCTATAAGCTGAAGCGCATCGCGGTCGCCTGTTGCAATAGCGCAGTCATGCCCGTTTTTCTCGCACATATCGGCTAAAGTGCCTAAAATATCATCAGCCTCATAGCCCTCGCACTCTACTACCTTATAGCCCATAAGTGTCAGCCATTCTTTTAAGGGCGCAAACTGCTCGAGCAGTTCGGGTGGTGTAGCGTGACGGCCCGCCTTATATTCGGCATATTTTTCGTGACGGAAGGTTGGCTTTTTAACATCGAAGGCTATAGCAATACCGTCGGGGTTTTCGGATTCCTTTAGCTTGTTCAGAATATTTATGAAGCCGTAAACGGCATTGGTAAACTTGCCGTCCTTAGTGGACAGCAGCTTTATTCCGTAAAACGCGCGGTTTATTATACTGTTTCCGTCAATGGCGAGCAGTTTCATAAACAAACAAAACCCCAACATACAATATTTATTTTATTATACCAAAACTTTTGTATAATGTCATTATAAATTTTTGTATTTGACTAAAGTTTTTTTATATTATATAATCACTATGATATGAAGATAGGAAATGTTGAAATCAAAGGATATGCAGCCCTCGCGCCCATGGCAGGAGTAGCCGACAGAGCGATGAGGGAAATATGTGACAGCTTCGGCGCAGCCTATTCGGTCGGAGAGCTTACCAGCGCTAAGGCGATAACCCTCGGCGACCATAAGTCGCCACTACTTTTACAAAAGGGAAACGAGAGGATTTTTGCAAGTCAGCTTTTCGGCTATGAGCCCGAGGTTATGGCAGAAGCGGCAAAGGTTGCAGAGACTTTTTGTCCTGATTTTATCGACATAAATATGGGTTGTCCTGCTCCGAAGGTAGCTAACAACAAGGGTGGAAGCGGACTGCTCAGAGAACCGTTATTGGTGGGTAAAATAGTCCGCGCAGTGTCCGATGCGGTAAAGCTTCCCGTTACGGTTAAAATCCGCTCAGGCTGGGATGAAAGCTCAAAAAATGCCGTAGAAATTGCAAAAATATGTGAGGCGTCAGGCGCCGCCGCTATTACCGTACATGGCAGAACCAGAGCGCAGATGTATGCACCGCCGTGCGATCTTGATATTATCAGAGATGTCAAAAAGGCGGTGAAAATTCCCGTAATCGGAAACGGCGATGTCGTAGACGGCGCTTCGGCTAAATATATGTATGAATATACGGGCTGTGATTTTGTTATGGTGGGCAGAGCCGCAAACGGTCAGCCATGGGTATTCAGTCAGATAAACGACTATATGGAAAAGGGTATCGTAACCGAGCGACCGCCTCTGGAAGAGAGACTTCGCATATTGCTTTCTCAGATAGAGCTAATGAAAAAATACAAGTCGGATATCACCGTTATTTTAGAAGCCAGAAAGCATACAGCATGGTATATGAAGGGTGTAAAAAATGCCGCAAAGCTCAGACGGATGTGCGGCGAAATAAAAACTCTTTCGGATATTGAGATAATATGTGAAAAAGCACTTGCCGAAGGCGAGGATATATGATAAAATAACAAAGTCAGAAAATTTAATTTGGGAGATAATATTATGTCCGGACATTCTAAATGGAACAATATTAAAAGAAAAAAGGAAAAGACCGATGCCGCAAAGGCGAAAATATTCACCAAGATAGGCAGAGAGATTTCCGTAATAGTAAAGCAGGGCGGACCTAATCCGCAGGAAAATTCAAAGCTGAAGGACGCCATAGCAAAAGCAAAGGCAGCAAACGTGCCTAACGATAACATCGAGCGTATCATAAAAAAAGCCGCAGGTGAGGGCGGTGCAGATAATTACGAGGAGCTTATCTACGAGGGCTACGGACCGAACGGTGTTGCAGTCGTGGTAGAAACCCTAACCGATAACCGCAACCGTACCGCAGCCGATGTTCGTCACTATTTCGACAAGTGCCACGGCAACCTCGGACAGTCGGGCTCGGTTATGTTTATGTTTGACCACAAGGGTCAGATAGTCATCGAAGCCGAAGGCAAGGATGAGGACACCGTTATGATGGACGCTCTTGACGCAGGTGCTGAGGACTTTAATTTCGATGGTGATGTCTTTGAGATAACAACCGCAGTAAATGACCTCGGTACAGTCCGCGATGCTCTTGAAGAAAAAGGCTACACCTTCCTTTCCGCCGAAGCGGCATACATTCCCCAGACAATGACAAAGCTCGAGGATGAAGAGGATATCAAGTGGATGGAGAGACTCATTGATATGCTGGAAGAAAACGACGATGTGCAGGAAATCTGGCACAACTGGGACGAGGAATAACGGCATAATTTAACACAGAACACTTCAAAAGACCCGTTTTTCGGGTCTTTTTTTAAGCGTTTTTTCACCACTTGAAGTATCTGCATACGTCTTCACGGTGAAAAAACGCTTTCTGTGCTAAATTATGCGCGTTATTCAGTTGCCGTACATCTTCGTATAGGAGAAAAAGCCTCCTGTGCTAAATTCTGCCGGTTATAAAGTTCTAAAATAATAGCCTTGGACATACCTTTAAAACGGGTGATAAATATGAACGAAGTAAAATTTAACAGTGCGGTTTTCGATTCCGCACTTTATCCGCTTCCTGAAAAGTTTGTATATGTTTTAAAAAAACTGCCTTTTTGTATAAAGAATTCTGCCTATGAGATACGGCTTCGCGAGGGCAAGCCGGTTTCGCTTACCTGTGATAGGATATTCTATATTTCTGAGAACGCGGAGGCCAGTATCACGGTACCTAAAAAGCCTCTTATAGCAAATTCTGAGGACCTTTACGAGCTGTTAACCAGACTTACGGGACATTCTGTGTATACGAGGGCGGAGGAGCTGAGAGAGGGCTTTGTTTCTATGAAAAACGGCCATCGGGCAGGGGTGTGCGGGCGGTTTCAAAGCGGATATTTCAGAGATATATCTTCGGTTAATATACGAATTGCGCGACAGCTTCCTGGCGCGGCTAAAAGTCTTTATAATAAGGTTGGCAAAGGGATACTTATAGCGGGTGCGCCGGGTAGCGGAAAAACTACGGTACTCCGTGACCTTGTAAGACATCTGTCTGACAGCGGGCGACGCATAAGTCTTATAGATACCAGAGGCGAGCTTGCGGCGGCAAGCGGAGGTAGAGCGACCCTTGATGTTGGGATAAATACCGATGTCATATCGGGAGGTAATAAGGCAAAGGGCGCCGAAATAGCCCTTCGCACCCTTTTCCCCGAGTATATAGCCTTTGACGAAATAGGCAATTCGGAGGAATTAGAGCTAGTTTCGGAAAGCTTTTTCTCGGGCATAGGCATAATTACGACGGCGCACGCGTCAAGCATTGAGGAGCTTTTGTCGAGAAGCGTGACATCAAAGCTTTTAGAGCTTGGAGCAATAGAGTATATAGCCCTTTTACCCGATAAGATAGGCGGTGAAATAACCGTAATGTCGGCAGAAAAAGAGAAGCTTTATGCTTAAAACGGTAGGGTGCATCCTTACGGTGGCGGTAGGCGCGGCTATTGGGATAAGGGCGGCTGACAGACTTCGCAGCCGATACAAAAAACTGCTTTCGCATTATATCTATATAGGAGAGATTGCCGACCTTATGAGAAGGGGAGCACCGCTGGATGAGGTCTTTATGAGCGAAAGAGCAAATGGGCTTATAGTCGCCGACGGATACCGTGTACAGGTGGCGCGTGAAGATTTAAAGTATGAGGACCAAAAACTGATTTCTGAATTTTTTTCAGGACTCGGAATGGGAGACTTAGAGGCGGGCATTGCGCGGTGTGATACATATAAGGAGCTTTTACATAAACGGGTTTCGGAAGCTGAGCAGGAGATGAAGCAGAAGTCGCGTATTTACAGTCTGCTCGGAGTATTTTCGGGCATTTTAATAGCTATTTTATTTGTGTAGAGTGAGTTTACTATGGATGTAGATTTTATATTTAAGGTGGCGGCGATAGGTATTATCGTCACGGTGCTTCATCAACTGCTTGTCCGTTCCGGACGAGAGGAACAGGCGATGCTGACAAGTCTTGCTGGACTTGTAGTGGTTTTACTGATGATAGTAGATGTAATAGCTGAGCTTTTTGATACAGTCAAATCGGTTTTCGGTCTGTAGCTATGGAAATAGTATCAACTTTAGGTATCTGTATAACAGCGACAGTGCTGGCAGTGGTGCTTCGGCAGTATAAGGCGGAATATGCACTCGCCGTTGCGGCGGTGGCGGGCGTTATAATTTTTTTAAGCCTTATTTCATCGGTCTTTGAGCCCGTTTTAGAGCTTAGGGATATGCTTTATGACGCAGGCATTAAAGCATCGTATTTCACTGTTGCGCTTAAAACGCTCGGGATATGCTTTATTACGGGCTTTATCTCAGATATATGCCGCGATTTCGGACAAACCGCTCTTGCGGGATGGAGTGAAACAGCGGGAAAGTGCGCGATATTTATTATGTCGGTGCCGATTCTCGGAGAGCTGCTTAGCGCGGCGTACAGCTTTATCGGATAGGAAAATGAAAAAAGTAATATGTGTGATTGTTTTAATATTTTTGTTCGGTTTTTCGGTGTCAGCAGAGGAAAATACCTATTATGAACAGTACAAGGCAAGCGGAGCCGAAGAGCTTGAGGGCTTACTGTCTGATGATGTTAGGGATTTTTTTTCTTCTTTTGAGATAGACCCCGAGGACCCTGATTGGGTGAATAAAATAACCGCAGAAAGCATATTTTCGCAAATAGGTACATTTTTAAAGGAGGGCGGCAGAGGGCCATTCAGAGCTTTGGCGCAGATGCTTGGAATAATCGTTTTATATGCCGCAGCAAATCTTTCGGAGAGACTTTCGAAATATAAAAACGCCCTTTCATATATTTTCATTCTTATAACTGCGGCTGGGGTACTGCTACCATTATTTTCACTTATATCATCTGTCACGGCGGCAATAAAGGGCACAGCGACCTTTATGACCTCGTTTGTTCCGATATATGCAGGCATACTGACGGTAGGCGGTAGGGGGCTTACGGCGTCGGGGATGAGCTTTTTATTGCTTTTTGCGGCAGAGGCGGTAAATATGATAGCATCCTTTGTTATACTGCCGCTGATGGGCTGCTATCTCGGTATGGGACTTGTCAGCGGAATAACAACGGGTGGCGGAGCCTTAGCGCTCGGAGAAACGGTCAAAAAAGCGGCAACATGGCTGTTTTCTCTGGCTCTGACAGTCTTTTTGGGGCTTTTGTCGATACAAACGGCGGTTAACGCATCAGCCGACAGCGCGGGGCTTCGTACTGTGAAATTTGTACTAAGCTCGCTTGTGCCTGTTACAGGCGGCGCGCTTTCCGAGTCGATGACCACCTTGACCTCTTCAATGAAGCTGCTTCGCTCATCGGTCGGAATGTACGGGGTACTGGCGCTGGGTTTAGGTGTGCTGCCTATAGTGCTCGAATTATTACTCTGGCGGCTTTCGCTTTTTCTTGTGGGTGCCGCGGCAGAGCTTTTTGGAGTAAAGGAAGGGGTAGAGCTTTTCAAATGCGCAGATCACGTGCTTTCGACACTACTCGGAGTAATACTTTTTACGGCATCGCTTTTTATAATATCGCTTGCCGTAGTTACAAATAGCGGATAATGAACGGGATAAAAGAATTAGCTTTGATATTTTGCGCCGCAAGTGTCCTTTCCGGAGGACTGCGGTTACTCGGAGGAGGCGCGCTTCAAAAAAGCGCGGGATATATACTCTCTCTCATAATGCTGACAAGTGTGGTTATCGCTATTGGCCGTACCGATATTGATTTTAATATCAGCGTAGAGCAAAGCTCTGCCTCGGCGACTGATGCAGAAGAGTCTATGAGTGAGTATCAGGCAGAGTATATCTGCAAGCGCCTTCTCGACGAAAAGGGAATAATTTATGAAAAAATCACAGCAGATGCTACTAAAACCGACGACGGCGGCATAGTTATTAATGAAATAACAATTAAAGGAGCAGATAAGGGTGAAGAAGCTGTAAATACAGTGGTAGCGAGCGGACTTACCGAAACGGTGATTTTAGAATGAGGGAAAAAGTTAAAGCATTCATAAAAAGCAAAAAAGGCGGTCAGGCACTTGTTGTAATCGGTATAGTAGGGATAGTTTTAATATATATATCGACTCTCCTTCCGACTGAGCAGACCCAAAGCGTCCAAGTCGCCGTCAGCGAGGAGTTTTCTGAAGAGGAATACGCCGCCTATCTTGAGCAGCAGGTGAGAGAGATAGTAGCGGCAATATCAGGTGATAACTCCGCAGTGGTGACCGTTACCCTTGATTCAGGCATTACCTATGTCTATGCAGAGGATAAAAAAGAAAATAACCGCACTCAGGAGTCGGCTACAGAGGAAGAAAGTGTAAAGAATTATATTATAGTCCGAGATTCTGACGGCTCGGAAAAACCGCTTATAGTCACAAGACGGCTGCCGTCGGTCAGAGGAGTAGCGATAGTCTGCGGTCCCGTAGGTGAGGGAACACAGGAGAAAATACAAAGCGCCGTTATGGCGGCGCTTGATATAACATCCAGAAAAATTTATATTGCAAACAGACAGTATCAGTAAGGAGTGTTTTTATCTATGAAAAAAGGTAAGGTATTCGGTAAGAGTCAGATATTGATGGCGGTTATGGTGGTGGCACTTGCGGGTGCGATATGGCTAAATATGAATTATTCCGATGACAGCAAAGCGGCATCAACCGATACTACATCAAAATATCTCGGTCAGGCCGAGTATGTTAATAATGAGGTCGATGAGTCAAATGCCCCGACCGAGCCGGCGGCTGTCTATTTCAGCAGACTTCGTTCCGACAGACTAAAATCTCGCGAGGATGCCTATGCTATGATTGAAGAGGCACTTAAAAATACCGACCTTTCGGATGACGATAAAAAAACTGCGCTCGATAAGGTGGAGGAGCTTGCTCTCCGTAGCGAAAAGGAGTCGGCAATAGAAACCCTGCTAAAAGCAAAGGGATTTACAAACTCTATCGCAATAATCGGCGACGAGGACGTTAATATCATAGTTCAAAATGAGGAAATGCTGCCCGCCCAGACCGTTCAGGTGCAGGATGCCGTCCTTTCGCAGACCGATTTTACCGTTTCTCAGATAAAGATAGTGGCGGTAAGTGAGAGCGAAATTGAAAATGCTTTAAAATAATGTTGAGAAAATTTGAAAATGTGGTATAATACAATTAAAGTATTATACATGGAGGTAATAAAGTTGGCAAATATAGGCGGACTTTCAATCAACATAGAGGTCATTGAGCAGATGGCTGCGATGGCGGCGTTAGAGACCGGCGGTGTTGCCGCTATGTCGCCCAGAAAGATAGATGTTGTTAATGCAATTTCACGTAAATCAGTTTTAAAGCCTGTTCACGCAGAGATTAAAAACGGCGCTGTTGTCATAAATGTTTACATCAGCATACTTAAAACCGCGAACGCAAGAACTACGGCAGAGGCTGTTCAGGAGAGCGTTAAGGAAAAGGTTCAGAGTATGACGGGAAGCGCAGTTACAAAGGTAAATGTCTACGTTATGGATGCGGTCGAAGCTGAAGAATAAATAAAAGATCTCGCAAAGCTGTAAAGCTTCGCGAGATCTTCTTTTATCTGCTCGGATAGTTGTTTTATTTTAAGTATCTCTTCTCTTGAGACCTCATCTTGTGAGTTTTCTATATATAACTCTTCGCATTTAATCTGTGCTTCCTGCAGTGCATATATCGCCTTGGTTACAGCTTGAAACATTATTTTATACATTTTCTTATAATCTGACATATTATCACCCCTTTTACCCTACATTATGGGACATATAGTCCCAAATGTCAATGATTTTATTGTCGTTGGGTAGAATAAAATCGGTGATTGTATGAAGTTAAGAATACGCGATCTTCGTGAAGATAATGACCTTGTGCAAAAACAAATTGCTGAATATCTTATGTGCGATCGGTCTCTATATGGAAAATATGAGAGAGAAGAACGTCCAATTCCTGTGAATTTACTTATTAAACTTGCGGAGTATTACAAGACAAGCGTTGATTACCTGCTCGGTCTTACCGACGACCCAAAACCGTACAGATAACAAAAAAGCCCTCACAGTTTGACTGTGAGGGCTTCTGATTAATGTCTTTAGACAGTTGCGTGTTTCGACACGAAACAAACAACCACCCGCTATGCGGGTGCGCGTCGAAAGTTATACAAAAAAATTCCCCCAAGTAGTACAATAAGGTTGTTCAAGTCTTAGAGAACTACGAAAGGAGAATTTTAATGGCTAATAGCACAAATAGTTTATC
>JAZQER010000019.1:0-55426 GCA_045539095.1 Acutalibacteraceae bacterium
GTTATCGTACTTGATAAGACCCCCTTCTACGGAGAAGGCGGCGGTCAGGTAGGCGATATGGGTGTTATTACCACTGCATCTGCCTCTGTAAAGGTTGAAAACACAACCAAGACTACGGGCGGAATATTTACACATATCGTAACCGTAGAGAGCGGTGTTATCTCGGTTGGAGATACCGTTACCGCTTCTATCGACATTACTCGTAGAAATGCTATAAGGCGTAATCACACCTCTGCTCATCTTCTCCAGGCGGCTTTAAGATGCGTGCTCGGCACCCACGTTGAGCAGGCAGGTTCCTATGTAAACGAAAACATCACCCGTTTTGACTTCACCCACTTCTCTGCACTCACTCACGAAGAAATCTCTCAGGTTGAGGCTCTAGTCAATGAGGCTATCCTTGAGGGAATTACCGTTATGAACCGCGAAATGCCCATTGCAGAGGCAAAGGCTCTCGGCGCAATGGCTCTCTTTGGAGAAAAGTACGGCGATATCGTTCGCGTTGTAAAGGCAGGCGACTTCTCTACTGAGCTTTGCGGAGGTACACACGTTGACAACACTGCTAAGATCGGACTGTTCAGAATCGTTTCCGAGTCAAGCGTTGCCGCAGGCGTTCGCCGTATAGAGGCAGTTTCGGGTGCAAATGTACTCGGACTTCTTAACAAATACAAGGACACTATTGATGAAACCGCCGCAAACCTCAAGAGCGGGAATGCAATGGATATTGCAGCTCGTGCCGCCGCTCTTGCCTCAGAGCTTCGTGACGCTAATAAGAAGATTGAAGCACTTGAAGCAAAGCTTGCAGGCTCAAAAATAAATGACCTGCTGGCTTCTGCAGAAGAAAAGAATGGCATTAAGATTATTGCCGCTCTTCTTCCTAACACCGCCGCAAACGAGCTTCGCACAATGTGTGACAAGGTTAAGGGCGACAACCCTGCATCGGTCTGCATTTTTGGCTCAGTAATGGGTGAAAAACTGACCTTCTGTGCCGCATGCGGAGGCGAGGCAGTTAAAAAGGGTGCGAACGCAGGCAATATCGTCCGCGAGGTTGCGCGTCTCACAGGCGGTAACGGTGGTGGAAAGCCCGACAGCGCTATGGCAGGTGGCAAGGATGTATCCAAGGCTGCAGAAGCGATAGAAGCCGCAAAGCAGATAATTGCTGATATGATAGGTGAATAATATGGATTGCTTATTCTGTAAAATTGCCGCGGGCGAGATTCCCTCGACCAAAATCTATGAAAACGAAAGGGTTTATGCCTTCGCCGATATTGACCCGAAGGCTCCCTTTCACGCTATCGTTATCCCCCGCGAGCACATTAAGTGCGCCGCTGATATAAACGCCGATAACAAGGCCCTTGTTGCCGATGTTTTTGAGGCTGTCAGCATTATTGCAAAACAGGAAAACCTCGATAAGGGCTTCCGCGTTGTAAATAACTGCGGAGATGACGGCGGACAGACTGTCGGACACATTCATTTCCATCTGCTTGCCCGCAGAAATCTCCAGTGGCCTCCCGGCTAATCGCGAAAACTTTTAAAGCGAGGTAAAGAAAAATGGCAGAATTCCATTCTATGAAAATAGCGGGTCTTGACAGACAGCTTAAAAAGTTTCCCGTAAGCGACAAACTTGATATTGCAGCATTTATACTTTTCGGCGATGTCGAAATAACCGTTGCTGCGGCTGAAAAACTACTCCGTAAGGCACCCGAGTTCGATTACATACTCACACCCGAAGCTAAAAGCATCCCCCTTGCCTATGAAATGGCAAGACAGTCGGGCAAGCCTTATGTTGTCGCCCGTAAGGGTGTTAAGGTCTATATGGGAAATCCCGTATCGGTGTCGGTAACCTCTATCACCACCCAGAAGGAGCAGAAGCTCTATCTTGGAGAGGATGAGGTTGCGCTCATAAAGGGTAAAAAGATTCTTATCGTTGACGATGTTGTCAGCACGGGCGAATCTCTCAGCGCCGTTCGCGAGCTTGTAGAAAAAGCAGGCGGAATTGAAGCCGCTACTTGCGCAGTGCTCGCAGAGGGCGATGCGAAGGACCGCGACGACATAATATTCCTCGAGCCCCTTCCCCTCTTTTTTAAATAAAAAGAATTATCCCCGTAAAAGTTCTACGGGGATTTGTTTTAAACAGTATTATGAAAAGACCTTTTATCCTGACGGGTGTTCTTTCGCTTATCATTTCTGCGATCACACTTTACTGTAACCGAATGCTGATATTTCTTTTGATAATGTGTTTTTTGGTTTCGGTCTTTTTGATGCATATACTGCTCAAAAAGAAGACTTCAGAAAACTCAAACTATCTTGTTGCATCGGTAACAATTGCACTTGTTCTATTATCCTCACTCTTTACTGTTCAATATATTTATACTCCCATAAGCCTTTTAGCCGATACTAAAGCGGATATTAAGGCTACCGTTATTTCTGAGCCATCTACAAATTACGGATACGCCTACTATTATCTTAAAGGAGAGCATCCTTTACTTGACGGTAAGTTCAAATGTGCCTTATCTTCAGAAAATCTTGGGCTTGAAATAGGTGACCGCGTCAATATAACAGTGTCTCTGAGAGAGCTATCCGGTTCATTTAAAAATGATAATCTGTCTGACGGTATTTTTGTTTCTGCCAGGGCATCGTCGGTCAATTCTGTGGTTAAAAAATCATCGAAATTCTACTCCTCACTGGGAGAACTCAGACTCTATATTAAAAACGAGATTTTCGGCAATGTGCGCGGCGATAATGGTGCTGTGCTGATAGCTCTTCTCACAGGTGACCGAGAGTATATATCAAACGAGCTTTATGATAAGACCAAGCTTTGCGGCGTCACACATATTTTAGTAGTTTCGGGTATGCATCTTAGTATCTTGAGCGGTGCAGTTTTAAATCTGTTTCGTAAGTTGAAGTTAAAAAGGAAGCTTGCCGTATTTATTGTATTTCTGCTCATCGCTCTTGTTATTACAATTTGCAATTTTCATACCTCGGCAATACGCTCTGCGATTATGAGCATTATAATGCTGTCGGGTTCTCTCATAAGCCGTAAAGCTGACTCTTTAAATTCTCTTGGCTTTGCGGTGACCGTAATGGTTATGGCAAATCCCTTTATCGCAGGAAGTGCTGCTTTTTTACTTTCTGTTTTTTCGACCTTCGGTGTAATTTTCGTAACACCGATGATAAAATTGTTGACCGAAGGCTTAAGATTTAAGGGCAAGCTCTCTAAAATCTTAAACTATGCCGGTGACGTTATTATAATCTCTGTTTCAGCGCTCATCTGCGTATTTCCAATAACTATTTACTACTACGGCTACACCTCTTTGATATCTCCGTTAGTCACCATATTTATCGGGACAGCGGTAGAAGCATCGCTGATTTTAACGGCGCTCGGCGTTTCGTTTTCACTTTTTCCAATAATCTATGCCCTGTGTGAACCGATTCTGCTCATATCGGGGATTCTGTCGGGATATATTAATACGGTCATTAATATTTTCGGCTCCACCGACGCATTTCTTCTAGTCATTGACCCCGATTATACTCCCCTGTGTTTTGCTTTTTCGACAGTATCTGTTCTGGTACTTTGGATATTCTATGATAAAAAACTAAAAGAAAGGAAGGATGAAAATGCCACTCTCGGAAAAGGCTCTCAAAACCTCGCTTGATTCGGGCGCTCTGTGCTCGGTATATGTTATATTGGGTAACGACGGTTTCCTTAAAAAACAAGCGGTCGACCGCATTATTAAAGCATCTGTCGGCGATGATGACCTCAATCTGCTTCGATTTGAGGCTACCTCAGATCTGCAGGATGTTTATGACGAGCTTAATGGTTTTCCCGTTATGGCAGAGCGCAAATGTGTCATCCTTTCCGATTTTGATATTGAAAACTCAGGTAAAAACGATTTTGAGCGCCTGCTCTCGCTTGCAGGTGACCGATACGAGACCTCTGTTTTCGTAATATACTTCGATACTGTAGCGATAGATCTAAAAAAATCTGACAGAATTAAAAAACTGATAGAGGCAGCCGAAAGTGTTGGAGGTATATCTGCTCTGCTTGACCACCGCACCCGTGATGAGCTTGTGCGCAGTTTATGCTCTTCTGCTAAAAAACAGGGGTGTCTACTTACCCCTCAGAATGCAGGCTATCTTATTGACACCTGTTCTACCGAAACCCAGATATTGATAAATGAGCTTGCAAAGCTCTGCTCATATGCCGACGGTTCACAGATAACGCGGGATATGATAGACCGCGTTAGTGTAAAAAGTGTGGAAGCGTCGGTGTATGACCTTTCTGCAAGAATAATCGCAGGAAATACTGCAGGTGCTATGAGCCTGCTTGACGACCTTTTGTTTATGAAGGTTGCGCCCGAAATTATTGTTTTCAATATTTCATCTGCCTTTGTAGATATGTTCAGAGTGGCGGCAGCAAAGGATAATGGCCTCCGCCCCGACCAGATTGCCACAGATTTCAAGATGAAGGGCAGAGAGTTTGTGCTCAGACGTGCGGGAGATAATCTTCGCCGTTATGACTACAAAAAGCTCGATCTTTCATTTTCAGCTCTTATCGACGCTGATCGAAAAATCAAAAGCTATTCATCAAACGAGCGTATTGTTATGGAGCAGCTTATTATCAAGCTTATTTATATTATGAAAACCGGTGAAGCACTTGATTAAATTAAAACAGGCGGTTATCGTCGAGGGAAAATATGATAAAATACGGCTTTCAAACATACTTGACGCTACCATAATCACAACCAACGGATTCCGTATTTTCAAGGATAAAGAAAAACGCGAGCTTGTACGTCTCTTTGCAAAAAAATGCGGTATTATTATAATGACCGACTCCGACTATGCAGGTCAGATGATAAGACGGCATATCTGCAACATTGTTAAAAACGGCGAAATCACAAATATCTATCTGCCGCCTATATCGGGTAAGGAACGGCGCAAAACAAAATCAGGCGCTGAGGGACTTCTTGGCGTCGAGGGTACTGATGATAAAATAATTATCGAAGCGTTGAAAAAGTCAGGCATCACCCACACCGCAACAAGGCAAAAAAACAGAAAAATTACTAAAACCGACCTCTTCTCTGCCGGAATAAACGGTGGTGAAAACAGTTGCAAAAAAAGAGAGTCGTTTTGCAGATACTTAGGTCTCCCGTTGCTTCCGAGCAATACCCTGCTCGAAGCGCTTAACACTCTTTATTCATACGACGAGTTTTTTGAAAGGATACAAAAATGGAAGCAAGAAGAAACGGAAAGCTGAAGATACTTTATATTGTTGATATCCTTAAAAAGTATTCGGATGAAGAGCATCCCTTGAACGCTACAGAGATATGCCGCTATCTTGAGGATTACGGAATTTTTGCAGAGCGAAAGGCTATATATGACGATCTCGAAAATCTTATTTTCTACGGCTACGATATTATAAAGACCCGTTCTCCGCGCTCGGGTGTTTTTCTCGCATCCCGAGAGTTTGAAATCCCCGAAATATATCTGCTTGGTGATGCTGTTCAGGCGGCAGATTTCATCACGCCAAAAAAGACCCGCGAGCTTATCTCCAAACTTGACGCTATGATGTCGGGAGAACAGGCAAAAACGAGAGAAAAATCTACTTATATTGATTTTAAGCACAAGTGTGATAACGAAGAGATCTATATCAGTATTGACACCGCCCGTCAGGCTATAGAAAGCGGAAAAAAGCTTACCCTCAGATATATCACCCGAAAACTCGACGACGGAAGAAAGATAGTCTATACCGAAAAGCTTTTCAAGGTAAGCCCCTATGCGCTTATCTGGACCGAGGACCACTATTATCTTGTATGCAATAATGAAAAGTACGATAATCTGATGCATCTGAGGCTTGATAAGATGAAATCGGTCACACAGTTATCTGAGTCATATCGCCATTTCAGCGAGGTAAGCCCCTATACCGACCGATTCGATACTGCCGATTACGTCTCAAAGACCTTTAATATGTTCGGCGGAGAACTGACTGAGATAGAGCTCCGTTGCAGCGAGAGGCTTCTTGAGCAGACGGTTGACCGTTTTTCTGAGAAAATACATATAATTGACCGCAGCGAAGGTAAATTCAGCTTCAGAACAAACGCTTTGGTCAGCGAAGGCCTTGTCGGCTGGATAATGCAATTCGGCGGTGATATCGAGGTCGTATCCCCCGCCTCACTTCGCAATATGATTAAAGAAAAAATCGACTTCTTGGCAAAAATATATTAATTTAAAAAAAGACTTGATTTTTCCCGTCGGAATATGTATAATATACTTCGACCCTATGGAGAAGTCGCGTAGCTGGTCGAGCGCGCACGATTGGAAATCGTGTAACCATTAAAAGTGGTTCGAGGGTTCGAATCCCTCCTTCTCCGCCAAAACGAAAATCCTGTCGATTTATGTCGGCAGGATTTTCGTTTTGTATTATTCATTTTTCTTTTTTCAATATTCATCATTCATTCGACAGGATTTTCAATAAATACTGAATGATGAAGTCGCTTCGCTGATGAATACAGTAGGGGTTCGAACCCTCGGTTGATCCTGCCTTGATTTTTTTCCTTTGCTGTGATACAATAAACTAGGGGAGATAATTATATGAAGGAGTTTCGTTTGCCAACCAAGATAATACTAACGGTAGTGCTGGGCATTATATGTCCGTACGCATCAATTTCAACTATGCTTCTCCTTGCTTTTGGGGGATTTTGGGAGGTAACCGTATGGACTAGCGTTTTTATTATCCCTCTTGTTATTCCGCTGATCTGGCTCAAAAAAAGAAAGCCGTATCTTATTGCTTATATATCATATCTAATATGCTTCGCCATTCTTTTCGGCACACAAGTCGGTATAAAAAATTATAACGAAGCCATCACCATTGATGTTACTCCAAGTATAAACGTGAGTGAATATCTCCCCTTTGATGAGAATTCAAAAATAGTTAAGATCGACAGTAAGACGCTTGATTTTGACGGACTTGAATGCGGACAACTACCTATCATTGACGGTGCTACGGCAGCGTTTCCGGTTTATTCTGCATTTGTTCACGCCGTGTATCCTGATACGACGAAGCTTTATGACGGTGTTTTTGAATATAATAACACACAAGGCGGTTATGAGTTGCTTGCCCAAAAAAAGACAGATATTTTTATTGGTGCAGCACCTTCGAAAGAGCAGATAGCTTTTGCCGAAAAAAGCGGTACGGATTTCGAATATACACAGATAGGATACGAGGCGTTTGTTTTCTTTGTTCACAAGGATAATCCCATAGAGAGCCTCACCGTTGAACAAATAAAGGGTATATATTCAGGAGAAATAACCAACTGGAGCGAGCTTGGCGGTAAAAATGAAAAGATTATTCCTTTTCAGCGAAACGAGGGTAGCGGAAGCCAGAGTATGCTCATCCGTCTTATGGGGAATACCCCCATTATTGAGCCTGATATGCAGACAGAAGTAGGTGGCATGGGAGGCATCATAGAGGAAGTTGCAGACTATAAAAACAAAGCGACATCAATAGGCTTTTCCTTCCGTTTCTATGTCGAGGGCATTATAAAAAATCCCGATATTAAAATGATTGCTATTGATGGTATTACTCCCACCAAGGATAATATAAGAAACGGCACATATCCGATAATCGCGCCCGTTTATGCTGTAACTTACGAAGGAAATTCTAATGAAAATGTAGCTAGACTGATTGATTGGATGCTTTCCGAGGAGGGTCAGTATATTATTGAAAAGACCGGATATGTAGGAATGGAAAAGTAGAGTTTTTACACAATTAGACATAACCAAAGACGGGCTAAAACGTCCTGTAAATAAATTTTCAATGGAGGTTTGTTCAATGAATATAAGAGCAGAATCACTTAAAAAACATTACGAATGGCAGGGTAAGATCGAGGTCATATCCCGCGCGCCCATAAATTCAAGAGAAGATCTTTCTCTGGCATATACACCAGGTGTTGCAGAGCCGTGTTTAGAGATAAACAAAGATATTAGCAAATCATATGAACTTACAAGACGCAATAATCTTGTCGCAGTCATTACCGACGGTACGGCGGTGCTCGGTCTTGGAGACATCGGTCCTGAGGCAGGTATGCCCGTTATGGAAGGCAAGTGCGCTCTCTTTAAAGCATTCGCCGATGTTGACGCTTTCCCTCTTTGTATCAAATCTAAGGACGTTGATGAGATTGTCCGCACCATATATCTACTTTCGGGCTCATTCGGCGGAATAAACCTTGAGGATATTTCGGCGCCACGCTGTTTTGAGATAGAGCGAAAGCTCAAGGAGATATGTGATATCCCTGTCTTTCACGATGACCAGCACGGTACAGCTATTGTTGTTGCGGCAGCGCTTATCAATGCCTTAAAGCTTGTAAAGAAAAAAACCGGTGAAGTAAAGGTAGTTATAAACGGTGCAGGAAGCGCAGGTATCGCTATCGGCCGCCACCTTATGAATATGGGAGTTATGCATCTTACCTTCTGCGACCGATTTGGTATAATATGCGAGGGTGATGAAAACAACAACCCCGCTCAGAACGAGATATCCAAGGTTACAAACCTTGAACATAAAAAAGGCAGTCTTGCAGACGCTCTCGCCGGCGCCGATGTATTCATCGGTGTTTCGGCTCCGAATCTCGTGACACCCGAGATGGTAAAGAGTATGGCAAATGATGCAATTTTGTTTCCAATGGCTAACCCTACCCCCGAAATTATGCCCGATGTGGCAAAAGCTGCTGGTGCGAGGGTTGTCGGAACAGGCCGTTCAGACTTTCCCAACCAGATAAACAACGTTCTTGCCTTTCCCGGAATTTTCAGAGGTGCTCTCGACTGCAGAGCCACCTGCATAAATGAGGAAATGAAGGTGGCGACTTCTTATGCCCTCGCTTCCCTCATTCCCGATGATGAGATAACTGAAGAAAATATAATCGTTTCCGCTCTTGATAAGTGCGTTGCCAAGGTAGTTGCCGAGGCGGTTATCAAGGTAGCAAAAGAAACTGGCGTTGCGAGGATATAACAAAAAGACCGTCGGCTGACGGTCTTTTTGTTAATGCAGAATGCTGAATTCAGAATGCAGAATTATGGAGTTTCGTCTTGCGAAACGGTATATAATAAGCTGATAAATTAGAGGGCCGAGAAAATATGATGCAGACGGCTTTTTCTCCGCCCGTAGATGTATCGAGTATACCTCGAGGGCAGAAAAAAAGACTAAAAAGCACCGCTATTTAAAGCCGTGCTTTTGATCTGCGCCAAATTTGGCGATTTATTCGAGTTCGAAGTCGCCGAAAAACTCAGGTCTATGAAAATCCGGCTTTTCAGTTTCTATAGGATAATAAGACAGATAATGCTTTTGCTCTCCGCCACATTTCTGAAAATTTCCGTACATTTTTTTAGTATGGCCGCCAACCTCACGGTCGATAAACTCAAACGGTACGCTGAACATTACCGACCACTCGTCGGAGTCTACCTCGGAGACTACGCCGAAATACTTTTTATCCTCAGCAGGGAAATAAAAATCATATCGCGATGTTCTGACCGACATATATATCGTTCCGAATGGGTTTAATTCAAAATTAATATAATGAGGGTCATTTTCATTTGGTCTGAAGAAAAACTCCATACAAGAGTCATCGCACACCGCACTGTTTTGCTCTCTTTGCACTGCAACGAGCCCTTTTTCATCTGTTGTCAGCTTGACATGGATGGCGTAATCGCTGTAAAGTATTCTTGCTTCCATATTCGGCTTGTAAGGATACTCTTTCCAATTTACGGTGCCGACCTTTGCAACCTCGGCACTGTCCCAAGTCTTATCGTCAATTTCGTTTATTGCATAGCTCGATTTTTTTATTAAATACATAATATCACCCTTTGCTTTTATCTTCATTAAGTATAACACAATAATTAATAATGTCAATCAAATGATTTTTGCGCATATTAAACAAATTTGTGAAAATACGCAATATTTTGTGCTTTTTATCATTGACAAACCTATATATATTGTGTATACTTAGAAGGCAGCTTTACATGACTGACGGATTTAAAGCGAAATAACGCTTTGGGAATGTAAAGATATATTTAGCCGACCGTCTGGGCAATTCAGTTGTAAAGCTGAATTGTCCTTTTTGTCTATTTATGTTAAAAGTTTATCAAGGAGATTGCGAATAAATGAATCACGAAAACTGGAAGGATTTCAAAAAAGGTGTATGGCAAGATGAAATCAACGTACGAGACTTCATTCAAGCTAACTACACAGAATATAAAGGCGATGAAAGCTTTCTTTCGGGCGCTACTGAGCGCACAGATTCTCTTATGAAAAAGGTTCAGCACCTTTTTGCGCTTGAACGCCAATACGGCGGTGTGCTTGATATTGATACCGCCACAGTTTCTTCTCTTACAAGCTACTCGCCCGGTTATATTGACAAGGATAATGAGATAATTGTGGGTATGCAGACCAACCGTCCTTTAAAGCGCGGAGTAAATCCCTTTGGCGGAATAAGAATGTGCCGTCAATCTTGCGAAGCCTACGGTTACAAGCTCAGTGATAAGATTGAAGAGGAATTCCGTTACCGTACTACCCATAACGACGGTGTTTTCAGGGCCTATACCGACGAGATGCGTGCCGCAAGAAAATGCCACGTTATCACAGGTCTTCCGGACGCTTACGGAAGAGGTCGCATTATCGGTGACTATCGCAGAGTCGCTCTTTACGGAGTGGACAGGCTTATTGAGGAAAAGAAAAAGGACAAAGCTGCCCTCTCACGCGGCAACTTCCGTTCTGATACCATCCGTCTTAACGAAGAGCTTTTCCGCCAGATAAAATACCTTGGTCTTCTTAAAGAAATGGCCCAGATGTACGGCTTCGATATAAGCGAGCCCGCAAGCAATGCAAAAGAGGCTATTCAGTGGACCTATTTCCCTTATCTTGCCGCCATCAAAGAGCAAAACGGCGCCGCAATGTCGCTTGGACGTGTCTCTACCTTTTTTGATATTTATATTGAGCGCGACCTGAAAAACGGCATTATAACTGAAAAGGACGTTCAGGAGCTGATGGATGATTTTGTGATCAAGCTTAGAATAGCAAGACATCTTCGCACCCCCGAATATAACGAGCTTTTCGGCGGAGACCCGATGTGGATAACCGAAGCGGTTGGCGGTATGGGTGAGGACGGAAGAACCTTAGTTACAAAGAACAGCTTCCGTATGCTCAACACCCTTTATACCCTCGGTTCTTCTCCCGAGCCTAACCTGACCATCCTTTGGTCTACCGCTTTGCCCGATGGATTTAAGAAGTTCTGCGCCAAGGTTTCAAAGGATACCGACTCAATTCAGTATGAAAATGACGACCTTATGCGTCCCATCTACGGCGATGACTACGCCATAGCCTGCTGTGTGTCAGCAATGAAGATAGGCCGCCAGATGCAGTTCTTCGGTGCCCGTTGCAACCTTGCAAAGCTTTTACTTATCGCGATCAATGGCGGTTACGACACCACAAGCGGTATGCATATTGGTCCTCAGATGGAAGTAATGAACTCTAATAAATTAGATTATGACGAGCTTGTGAAGCGTTTTGATATTTATATAGAATGGCTCAGCCACCTCTATGTAAATACAATGAACGTCATTCACTATATGCACGATAAGTATGCCTACGAAAAAATTCAGATGGCCCTGCACGATACCGAGGTTGAGCGCCTCATGGCTTTTGGCATCGCAGGTCTCTCTGTCGTTGCGGACTCACTGAGTGCAGTCAAGTTCGCAAATGTAAAGCCTATCAAGGATGATAACGGTTATATTGTCGATTTTGAAACTACAGGTGATTTCCCGAAATTTGGAAACGACGATGACCGTGTTGACCTTATCGCCAAGGAGCTTACACATAAGGTTATTACTGAGCTTCGCCGCACCAAGACCTATCGTGACGCTGTTCATACTCTATCTGTGCTGACCATTACCTCAAACGTAATGTACGGTAAGAATACGGGCGCCACTCCCGACGGCAGAGAGGCTTATGCTCCCTTTGCTCCGGGCGCTAACCCGATGCACAACCGCGAGGAAAACGGCGCTCTGGCAAGCCTCAACAGTGTTGCAAAACTCAGCTATGACGACTGCCGCGACGGTATTTCCAACACCTTCTCTATCACCCCCGACGCTCTCGGCAGAAGTGATGAAGAAAGGGTCGACAATCTTGTTGCTATTCTTGACGGCTACTTTGCTAAGAAGGCTCATCATATTAACATCAATGTACTGAATCGTGAGACACTTATGGATGCTTATGAGAATCCCGAAAAGTATCCCAACCTTACCATTCGCGTTTCGGGATATGCGGTCAACTTCAATAAGCTCTCCCGCGAACAGCAGAAGGAAGTTATCAGCCGCACCTTCCACGAGGCATTATAATATGACGGGACGCATCCATTCTTTCCAAAGTCTTGGAACGCTCGACGGACCCGGCGTTCGTTTTGTTGTGTTTTTTCAAGGCTGTAATCTACGCTGCGGCTGTTGCCATAATCCCGACACTTGGGATATTTACGGCGGAACTGAATATACTGCCGAGCAGGTCGTTGACAGAGCAGTAAGATTTAAAGAATATTTCGGTGAAGAAGGCGGCATCACCCTTTCGGGCGGTGAGCCGCTTCTTCAGTCTGATTTTGCAAAGGAAATATTTACCCTCTGCCATAAAAACGGTATAAATACCTGTCTTGATACTTCGGGAAGCATTCTCAATGATTCGGTCCGAGAGCTTCTCTCGGTTACCGACAGAGTACTGCTTGATATCAAGTACACGTCCGAGGACGGTTACCGTTCTTATGTTGGCTGTGATCTTACAAGAGTGCTTCATTTTCTTTCCTATCTTAATGAAAAGAATATCCCTACGACTCTCCGTCAGGTGATTATTCCCTCTCTTAATGATAATGAAGAAAATATCAAGGCTCTTTCCGATATAAAAAAAGCCCATTCCTGCGTAGATAAGATCGAGCTTCTTCCCTTTAAAAAAATATGTCAGGCAAAATATGATAATATGGAGCTGAAATTCCCCTTTGCCGATATCCCGACACCTACAAATGAAGCTATGGACCACCTTAACGAACTCTTTAAAAAAGTTACAAATAGTTAAATTCGATAAATAATTATTGACAAACAATAATTTTGCGCTTATAATCACACCTGTAAGGTATGGAAATCATTTCCTATCCTTACAGGTATTTTTTATCTTGGAGGTTTATTATGAAAAAAAGCTCTATAATTTTTGCTGATATTCTTGTTATAATTTCTCTTATTTCGGTAGTCGTTCTCAGTATTTTTGCAATCCCTCTCGCAGACTGGTATGTTGACTGGCGAAATATCGACACAATCCTTAAAACAGTCATTCCCGTCGCTTTCTGGATATGTGCCGTTCCTACCGTGACAGCACTTCTCGGACTTATGGCGCTTCTTCGCAATCTTTTCAGAGAAAAGATATTTGAATCTAGCAATAGCAAGATAATGCTCACTATATGCTGTTGCTGTATTGCGGTTGCTCTCGTCACACTAGTCGGCACCTATTGGTATCTGCCTTTTATTTTTGTAGCTGTAACAATGATATTCCTCTGTCTTATCGTCAGCATAGTCCGCGGTTGCTTTAATGCTGCTATTACTTTGCGCGAAGAAAACGACCTGACGATTTAAGGAGGAAAGTGAAATGGCTATAATCGTTAACCTTGATGTCATGATGGCAAAACGGAAAATTTCTTCCTTAGAACTTTCGGATGCTATCGATATAACACCTGCAAATCTCTCTATTCTTAAAACGGGAAAGGCAAAGGCAATACGTTTTTCGACCCTTGAGAGCATATGTAAGGTACTCGACTGTCAACCGGCAGATATTTTGGAATATAAGCCCGATTAGGAGGTAATTTTATGGCTTTTTGTACACAGTGTGGTAAAGAAGTTGAAGCAGTCGGTACGATTTGCGATGAATGCTTAAAACTGGAAGAAGCGGAAAAGCCGACTTCAGATGCATCCGCGACTCCCGAATTCGCTTTGCCGCCGAAAAAAACTGCTGCCCATCGTGATATGCTGCTTGCAGCTCTTCTTATATTCCCATCGCTTTTGCTTATTAATTCTCTTTTCTATGGCGGCGTCGGGCTCGGACTTACAGTCTCTGTAATTTTTATAACCACAACATCTGTTTGGTATGCTATTGGTGAAAAGAAAAAATCGCCGTCATATTACACCGTAGTTTTATTGGTTTTGCTTATACTGTCCGCGCTTTCCCTGACCTTCTCAGACGAAGGAATAACTAAAGGCCTTTCAGTAGTTGCTATACTGCTTCTTTATATGATAATTCTGACTGAATATTTCGGTCTGCGCGTCCGTAAGGCAGGCACTTACCGCGCTTTTGCAGACGTTTGCGAAACAATATTTATACGAGGACTCGGAAAAATATCCGACGGAGTATTCGCCCTTTTCCGCAAGTCCGATGAGGAGGGCAACATCACTAAACGACAGACCGGAAAGGTATTTACTGGAATTATAGGCGCTATACCGGTGCTTTTTGTGGTAGTGCCGTTGCTTATTTCTTCCGACGCAGCTTTTGAAGGAATGTTCAAAAACATTTCCTTCAATGATGTATGGGAACTTATAGTTACATTCTGCTTTGGAACAATCTGTTTCCTCTCGGTATTCAGCCGACTTTTTACAATGAAAGATGCCAAGCCTGCCGAGAAGAAAGAATCCACCTTTAAAGGCCTCGAGCCTATATCGGTCAGTTCATTTCTCGGCGTTGTATCTGCCGTATATGTTATCTACCTTTTATCTCAGTTCGCCTACTTTTTCAGCGCTTTCGGCGGACTTTTGCCCGAGGATTTTACATTGGCAGAATATGCCCGCCGCGGCTTTTTCGAAATGTGCGCGGTCTGTGCCATAAACCTTTTCATAATCTTTCTTTCCTCTGTGCTCTGCCGCAAAAACCAAAAAGGACTGCCTTCGGCAGTAAAGGCTTTAAATGTCTTTTTGGGAGTTTTCTCACTAATACTTATAGGTACTGCAATTTCTAAAATGGTACTTTATATTGACCGACTCGGCATGACAAGACTTCGTATATATACATCTGTTTTCATGGTGTTTTTAGGTATTGTTTTCATAACCGTTTTACTTAAGCTTTTTGTACAGAGAATACCTTATATGAAGGTGATCCTCGTTACCGCCTGCTCTATACTGCTTATCGCCTGTCTTGTTGATACCGACCGAATTATCGCAAATTATAATGTAAACGCATACCTCTCGGGCAAACTCGACAGTGTTGATGTGGACACACTTGAATATCTTGATTCATCCGCGATTAAGCCGCTTTTAAAGCTATACCGCGACGGTGACAAAAATACCAAAGCATCTGCACAAAGAGCTCTTATTAAAAGACTGAAGGCTCATTTCGACATTACCCAACATAGCAACGGCACTTATTCCATCAACAGAAAAGATTTTGATATCAGAAGTTTTAATCTTCCCGAGCAGCTGGCCTTGAATTTGCTTGAGGATAACTGGCAGTCTTTTTTTGACTATGATATTTATAGCGGTAAAACAGATGGGATGAATCTCGAGCACACGTTTCTTTATTAAGTAAAAAAGCATTAAATATTTCAATGCTTTTTTACTTAACTTCGCAATTTTCGATAGCATAATCTATCAAAATATTTATTAGCTCATTCCTTGAACGGTTTGTGGCTCCTGAAAGATTATCGAGTTTTTCTACCGTTTCTTCCCTTATTCGTATTGAGAAGGTTTTGTACCCATCCTCGCCCTTTAATGATTTTTTATTTATAATCAGTTTCTCTTTCATATCTAACACCTCACCATAATTATGGCTTGACTTATGTTATAATTTATAACATAACCGATGCCAATTACTATTTTTACATTATCTCCGACTGATGCATACTGTACCTCTCGATCTCAGTGTCGGCTACGGAAAGTTTATATTAGTTTATGGGTGGTCCGGTTAGGTAGCACCACAGTTTTATACTGTGGTGTTTTTATTTACTTTGTGTTCTGTTTTGCATATAGACTATCTTGTCAATTCTAACTCGTAAGCTATTATAAAATTTGATGGCGCCAAAAAAATTTAAAAAAATCATAAAATCCCTATTGACAGTCACGTGACCGTGTGTTATAATCATATTAACCTAATTAGGAGGTGGCGCAATGGCTACAACCCTACCGGGAACTACGATCGAAGTTTCCGGCATTGACAAAGGTGTCTCAAGACTGATGTTTGACGGTATTTTTGCCGCAGGCGGCATTACCCTTTCGCAAGTCTCGGTCATGACCGGACTCGAACCATATCTTATACAGAACTGGGTTAAACGGGGTTTTGTATCACCTCCGCACAAACGCCAGTACTCAAAAAATCAGTTTGCCCGTATTGTTATTATAAATATGTTGCGCGAGACCCTTCAACTTGACCGCATATGCGGTATGTTGTCACATATCAACGGAAGTCTTAACGATGAGAGCGATGACCTAATAGGCGACAGTGAGCTATATCATATGTATACCGATATGATCGCCTATACAAGCGGAACTGTCACAAGCCGCGAATCCATCATTGCCGCATCCGAAAAGCTTACCGAGGATTACATTGAGCCGATTCCCGGCGCTAGAAAACGGCTTTTGAAAATATTGCAGATAATGGCATATGCTCATTATGCAACAATCTCGCGCAGAGCTGCAGAAGAGATTCTGTCACAGCTTTAACAAACTACTAAGGGGGAGAGTAAATATGTTTGCTTGGTGGGATTCGCTAAGTATAGTTTCTCAGATTTTTGCATGTATTGCTATTCCGGCCACCGTCGTTACGGTTATTCAGGCCGTGCTTATGCTAATCGGTATGGATTCAGATGTAGGTGACGGCTCCGATTCACTGGATCTTGACGGTCTCTCGGTTGATACCGATGTTGATGCAGATATTGGGGACGGAATATTCGGAAGTGAAAGCTTTGAAACCGATTTAGACCCATCCGGACTTGCCGATCTCCGTATTTTCACGGTGCGTGGAATAATGGCGTTTCTTGTCGTTTTCGGTTGGGTAGGATATGTGCTCGATTCGGCGGGTACTGCCCTTTGGCTGTCGATTTCTGTCGCTACGGTATGCGGATTCATAATTATGTTCTTACTCGCACTCCTTATGCGTACGGTAATGAAACTCCGTAGTGACGGAAATCTTGATAACCGAAATGCCCTTGGTGTTTCGGGCAAAGTATACCTCACCGTGCCTGCATCCAGAAGCGGTGAAGGTAAAGTAAATGTACTGCTACAAGGCTCATATGTTGAGCGTGATGCCGTAACTGATGAGAATGATCCCATTCCCACCGGATCAGAAATTGTCGTTACCGGTCTCAGCGGACAATCGACCCTTGTAGTTAAGCGCAAATAAAAATTCTTTTATGGAGGTAATTTATTATGACATCTGGAACCATTATTTTGATCTGTGCGGTCGTGCTTGTGGTGTTCTCTTTTATCATATGGGTCTGCTCAAGATATAAGAAGTGCCCATCTGATAAAATTATGGTCATCTACGGTTCTATCGGTAAAAACAAAGACGGCACAAACCGTAGCGCAAAATGTATACACGGTGGTGCGGAGTTTGTTCTTCCGGTATTTCAGTCATATGCGTTCCTCGATCTTACCCCTATTTCGATTCAGGTGGATCTCAAAAACGCACTTTCAAGACAGAATATCCGTATTGACGTTCCTTCACGTTTCACGGTAGGTATCTCTACCGAGCCTGGTGTTATGCAGAATGCCGCAGAGCGTCTGCTCGGACTCCAGCTTTCTGAAATTCAGGAACTTTCTAAAGATATAATTTTCGGTCAGCTACGTCTTATAATTGCGACAATGGATATTGAGGAAATCAATACCGACCGTGATAAGTTCCTTGCCGCTGTAAGCAGTAACGTTGAAACCGAACTCAAGAAAATCGGTCTTCGTCTTATCAACGTAAACGTAACCGACATCAGCGATGAATCGGGCTACATATCCGCTCTCGGTAAAGAGGCTGCTGCCAAGGCTATAAATGATGCTAAAAAGAGCGTCGCAGAACAAGAAAGAGACGGTTCTATCGGTGAGGCTAACGCTCATATGGATCAGCGTATTAAGGTTTCTGACGCAGAATCTATCGCAATTCAGGGTGAAAACGAAGCAAAAATGAAGATTGCAATGTCTGAAGCTGCCCTTAAGGAAAAGGAAGCTGAGGCATTAAAGATCGCTACTACCGCAGAAAAAATACAGGCAGCTAAAGCACTTGAAGAATCGTATGCCGCTGAACAGGCAGCCGAGGAAGCAAGACGTTCAAAAGAGCAGGCAACACTTGAGGCTGATATCATTGTAAAAACCGAGGCTAAAAAGCGCCAATTAGAGCTCGAGGCTGAAGCTGAAGCCGAGCAAATTCGCCGCAAAGCAAAGGGTGAAGCTGACGCAATCTATGCTAAGATGGAAGCTGAAGCTCGAGGCGTTGAAGAAATACTTAAAAAGCAAGCCGCAGGTTTTGCCGAGATAGTTAAATCTGCAGGTGGAGATGCCGAAGCCGCTCTTAAGCTCCTTATTGCTGATAAGCTTGAAGATCTTATGCGTGTTCAGGTTGAAGCTATTAAGAACATTAAGATCGACAAGGTTACCGTTTGGGATAACGGACAGAATGCCGACGGTAAAAATGCCACAGCCGGTTTCATTTCCGGTATGATGAAGTCGGTACCCCCTCTTGAAGAGGTATTCTCACTTGCAGGAATGCAGTTACCTGAAATTTTAGGCAAAAAAGCCGTTGATGCTCCGGCTATTGAAGCTCCTGAAGCAGAATAACCCTCTTAAACCTAACTAAACATACTTCTCTCGATAAATATAGCCCCGACAGAGTTTAGGCTCTGTCGGGGCGCTCCTATTTTTAAATATCACTATTAATCCAATATCCTTGTGAATTTGCGTATTTACCGTTACTGTCCATAACAGTGATTCTGAAATAACCGTCGTCAGCTCTTATTTTAAACCGAGCCTCCGTTACGGTTTCATTTTGTTCTGCATTAATGGCTTTTGTTCGTCTACCTACGGTTGAAAGGGATATTCTGGCAGCGGGCGAGGTTTTTACCGTTACCGTATCGCCATCAAACACAAGACTCTTTATGAGGGGACCCTGTGAAGCATAAAATTCACCGTTTATAAGGGCGTTCATCACAGTGTTGTAATCAAGTTTTTCGGCATTTATCATAACAAAGCCGCCGAACATATCCGAATCGGGACTATCTGTGCCTTTGCGTTCGTGACAGTCGTCACACATAGTACAAAATATTTTTTTGCCGTCGCGCAAAAAATCATCAAGCACGTTTATGCAGTAGTCATTACCGCCGCTAACCGCGTTTGCGTGGTTATACACCTCGACAGCAAAAAGCCCATCATAACCGAGATACTGCCTCGCGTTTTCGAGCGACCAGAACGGATGATTATAAGCGACTATAAAGCCTTTTTCTTTAGCAGTCTTTATCATACCGTTTATGCCGTCTGCCGAATAAACGCGCTCATACTCACTCTCAAATTCTATAAGCGGTTCTATGTCAGGATTTTTGAAATGGTCATAAACGGAATTGTAACAAGGGGTAACGGTATTATGCTGATCAAGGGCATAAAAATTCAGATGGCAGACCCTCATACCGTAATTTTTCATTGTCGACTGATTAGGGTGCTCCTTTATCGCCACCTCACAAGAGGTTATTGTAAGAAACTCCTCATCATCCAAGTGAGAATTGTCGATAAGATGCTCATGATCGGTGAAAGCGACTATCTGATAGCCCCTCTTCTTAAACTCATTTTTCAACTCTTCGACCGACATTCTGCCGTCGGAATTTGTGCTATGACAATGAAGGTTTGCTTTATAAAATTTTTTGTTTTCGTCAAGTAAAATCTGCATTTTTATCTCTTTTTATTTTATCATTTCAATAAACTCAGCTTCACTGATTACCTTAACTCCTAAAGCATTGGCTTTATCAAGCTTGCCGCCCGCTTCCTCCCCTGCAAGGACATATGAGGTCTTTTTGGAAACCGAGGATGAGGTCTTACCGCCCATACTCTCAATAATTTCTGCCGCTTCGCTTCTTTTGTAGGTAGGCAGTGTTCCTGTAAGCACAAAGGTAAGCCCCTCAAAGCGGTTATCGATTACTGTACTAGGCTCGACGGTTGTGAGTGATAGAGCTTTAAGTTTATCTACCGTTTCTCTTGTAGACGAAAGCGAGAAAAATTCCGCCGCGCTGTCTGCCAGTATAGCACCAATACCGTCGATAGCCTCAAAATCTTCCTTTGAAGCCTTAAATATCTCCTCAATATCCTTAAAACGGTCAGCTATGAGCTTTGCCGCTTTTTGACCGATATGACGGATACCAAAAGCAAAAATAAGTCGGGATAGCGGATTTCCCTTTGACTTTTCAATAGCCTTTATAAGGTTTGCCGCCGACTTTTCTCCCATACGGTCAAGGTCGGCTATATCCTCTCGGCGAAGAGTGTATATATCGGTAATTTCTCTGATTAGCCCTGCATCTAACAGCTGTTCTAATACTGCAGGACCGAGTCCCTCAATATCCATGGCATCACGCGAGGTAAAATGGATAAGGTGGCGAAGCATCTGAGCAGGACATTCGGCATTGGTGCAGCGAATTACCGCCTCACCATCTTCTCTATGAACGGGACCTCCGCAGGACGGACATACCGCCGGCATCTTAAACGGAACTGAATCTGCGTTATGCTCACTCACAGCAACTACCTCGGGGATAATCTCGCCCGCCTTGCGGACGATTATGGTATCTCCTATACAGATGCCCTTTTCCTTTATAAAATCCTCATTGTGCAATACCGCGCGGGAAACGGTGGTGCCCGCAAGCTGGATAGGCAGGAATTCAGCAGTAGGTGTGAGAGCACCCGTTCTGCCAACATTTATCTCAATTTTTAATAGTTTGGTCGGCTTCTCCTCGGGGGGATATTTGTAGGCTATTGCCCATTTGGGATATTTTGCGGTGCTTCCCATCTCATCGCGCGATGCAAAATCATCCACCTTTATTACCGCGCCATCAATATCAAAGGAAAGCTCTCCTCTGCTGTCGCCGATGGTTTCTATCTCTGAAATCGCTTCCTCAATAGAGGCGCACTGCTTATAGGTCGGCAAAACATTAAAGCCGAGACTCTTCAAAAAGTCAAGAGATTCAATATGAGAAGAAAGTGACTTCCCCTCAATTCTCTGAACATTAAAGACGAATATATCAAGACCTCGTTCGGCAACTATCTTACTGTTTTTCTGCCTTAGCGAGCCTGCTGCCGCGTTTCTTGGATTCTTCGCGGGCGCTTCACCCATCAGCTCCTGACGCTTTATAAGTGCAAAAAATGATTCGCGCGGCATATAAACCTCTCCTCTGACCTCCAAAGAGCCGTCAAAGGAGATCGTTTGGGGAATATTTTTAATTGTTTCAAGGTTGGCAGTAACATCCTCTCCTGTAACTCCGTCGCCGCGTGTACTGCCGCGGACAAACTTCCCGTTTTCATATTCGAGCGAGACCGACAGACCGTCTATTTTAGGCTCTACAGAATAAACCGCACCAGATACTGCAGCCTTTACCTTGTCATCAAACGATCGAAGCTCATCATAGCTGAAAGCATCAAGCAGGCTTTCCATTTTAACCGTATGCTTTACCTCTGAAAACAGCTTTGACGCGGCGCCTCCGACCTTGTTGCTCGGCGACTCACCCATCTTAAGCTCGGGATATTCCTCCTCAAGCGTGCGAAGTTCCCTGCCAAGCATATCATATTCAAAATCCGATATTTCAGGATCATCCTGATTATAATATCTGTCATTATGATACAAGATAAGCTCGGTTATTTCTTTTATTCTTTTTTTAGCCTGCTCGAAATCCATTTTTGATCTCCTTTATTTTGGAGCCTCTGCCCCGTAATCGAATACATCGTCTACTATGTCCTCATTGGCGTAATCTATACTCGTAAATGCGTCGGGAACCGCACCGACAATTACGGTTTGCGCTACCGTAAAATCAGTTGTTTCGTTTATATCAGCATCAGTGCCGAGAACTGCGAGGCTTCCCCTTGTTCCCACTATAACCGAAATGCGGTGCAGTACCTGATTTATTCCCGCTTCTGTAAACTCACTTTTGAATTCGGTTGACACTACGGTAGATATGCTTATAGTATAGCTTATCCTGGGATAACTAAGGTATGAATAATATATCCCAAAAGCAGCAAGCAGCGGTACTTCAAAGGTTATCTTGCTGTAATCTGATAACTCAGCCAGCACGCTCTCGGTAAGCCCACTTTTGAATTTATTTATCTCATTTGTATTTATCTCTACCGAAGTAACTTGATCGTTCTCGTTTCGTGTTATGATTGAGACTCTGTCATATGTAATATTATATTCTCCTAAAAGCTGCGTTGCCGCCCTGTTTACCGCCGATGTCAAAACAGCCGACACATGATTTCTTGCAAAGGTCTCAGCAACGCTGCGAAGCCGTATGTCAATATATACGCAAAATATTCCCAAAACCAAAGAAACTGCAGTAAATAGCGCGATAAGACGTTTAAACCTCAGTTTTCTGTTGCTTCTCGTCCTAAACACTAAATCATCGCCTTTCGTATTACATACTACGAAAGGCTGACTGATTTAGTGATATTTATTTGTGTTCTGCGGCATTCTTAATAAGCTCTACTGCCTTGTCGATACCTATGTTGCTGTTAATGCAAAGGTCATAGGCTTTACAGTTGCCCCATTTTGTGTCAGCATAATAGTTATGGTATCCCGATCTCTTGCGGTCCTCTTTTTTGATAAGCGAAGCCGCGGCACTGCGGTCTATCTTTTCATATTCGCAGATACGGTCTATCCTTTGCTCAGTATCTGCGTAAATAAAAACCCTTAAAAGGTTTTCATGGTCTTTGAGTATGTTATCGGCGCAGCGACCGACTATGATGCAAGACTCTTTCTCTGCAAGCTCCTTAATAACCTCACTGCAAGCGATGAACGCCTTATCGGTAAGCGGCATATGAAGCCCCGCAAAAATTGCTGTGTTATGTGTGTATGCTCCTGTGGAGAGAGCGTAAAGAAAACTATTGGAAGCAGTCTCGTCAATATCGTGAAGCACTTCCTCGCTGTATCCGTGATTCTTTGCCGCAATACTTATAAGCTCTTTATCATACATTTTAATGCCCATAGCTTCGCTAAGCTTATGAGCAATCTCATGTCCTCCGCTCCCGAATTCTCTTCCTATAGTAATAACCAAATTCTTGCTCACACTTTTCACCTCGAAAGCATATTATTTATTATATTTTCATTTTATCATATAATCAGCATATAATCAATTATTTCTTGACTTTTGTAAGGGTTTATATTAAAATAGTATTCGCTTGCAGATATCTATATGCGGGTGTGGTGGAATGGCAGACACGCTGGTCTTAGGAACCAGTGCCAAGTGCATGCAGGTTCAAGTCCTGTCACCCGCACCACGAAAAAAGTCACTTTTGTCTACCGACAAAGGTGACTTTTTTTGAGTGATGCGTTCCTGCGGAACGAGATGCGCACTGTGTGCGTGATGCAGGCTTCGCCTGTGATGCACGCCTTCGGCGCGTGGTAAAAACGCATCGCATCACCTATCACAGTGAAGCGACATCACTTATCACTTATTTACAAACATACTTGATTAGTGATATAATGTAAAAAAGTGAGGTATACATTATGCAGGAATCAAAACTTAGGGAACTTTCTATGGAATTTTCTGTTGAGATTATTGAATTGGTAAAGTATCTGAAATCTATTAAAGAATCCATCGTCTCCAATCAAATCGGCAGAAGCGGTACAAGCATCGGCGCTAATATCCATGAAGCCCAATATGCGCAAGGCAAAAAAGATTTTATTTCCAAGCTTGAAATTGCCTTAAAAGAAGCAAGCGAAACGGGTTATTGGCTTGAACTCCTATATAGAACGAAATATATCAATGAGCAAACCTTCAAAGACCTTTCGTCAAAATGCACTTCTTTAAGAGCGATGTTGATCGCATCCTGCCGAACCGCAAAGGAGAATGTGAAATGAAAATGTGGAAAAGTAAAAGTTGGCAGTTGGAAATAACAGGCATTGACGGTAATACCCAATTGTTTGGCGTTAACATTTTCGATTACCAATGGATTGATACAAAACAACGTATTCAAGTGAGTGACCTTTCTTATGAGGTTCCGATATATACCGTAACAATTGATAATATGCAGTATGAATTTGCTGCCGGGGAAAGAAGCAATTGTATTTGGAACTTCTATTTATATAAGTTCTAATTCACGCACCTTTTTGCTTTTTTTACCTCCATTTACGCACCGTTATGCTGTTCTTTCGCAATAAAGAAGAGTTGACCTTTAGGTTGACTCTTCTTTATTTTGTATACAGGACTTGAACCTGTGATGTTCGCTTGTTAAAAAAATAGCCCTGCTCTTTTACAGAGCAGGGCTTTCGTTTTCTTACGCTTCGCTGAAGTTTGTTTTATCTACTCCGCAAAGGGGGCAGGCAAAGTCATCGGGAAGATCCTCAAACTTTGTGCCGGGGGCTATGCCAAGATCTGCATCACCTAATGCCTCGTCATATTCCCATCCGCATACGTCACATACATATTTCATTTTTATTACCTCCGTATAATTAATTATTTACAAAGCTCTTTGGCTAAAGCCTCAAGCTGTTTTTCGTTTTCATCGGTCATACTTGACAGAATTTTTACTTCGTTTTCTGCGTAAGTAAGGTTTTTACTCTTTTCGAGCATGGCGCGCATGTTTTTCGCAGCTATCGGCGCCCAACTGCCGTTTTCAATAAATGCTACCGTACGGTTTTGAAAACCGCGCTCGCTCAAGTGGTTTATAAACTCACGCATAAATGGGAAGATATCGTTATTATAGGTCGTTGTTGCGAATACTATCTTACTGTAGCGGAACGCGTCCTCTACTGCCTCTGCCATATCGCAACGAGCAAGGTCGTTTACCGTTACCTTTTGACAGCCTTTCTTACTGAGTTTGTCAGCAAGCAGATAGGCGGCCTTTTTAGTATTCCCGTAAATCGAAGTATATGCGATAACAACCCCATCTTCCTCAGGCCGATAGCTTGACCAGATATCATAAAGATTAATATAATATCCGAGATTCTCTGTCAGCACAGGTCCGTGAAGCGGGCATATCTTCTCTATATCGAGCGCCGCCGTTTTTTTCAGCACCGCCTGCACCTGTGCGCCATATTTTCCGACTATACCTATATAATAGCGTCTTGCCTCACACGCCCATTCCTCTTCTATATCCAGAGCACCAAACTTTCCAAAAGCGTCTGCCGAGAAAAGAACCTTATCATAGCTGTCATAGGTCATAGTAACCTCGGGCCAATGTACCATAGGAGCAGTTACAAAGGAAAGCGTATGCCTTCCGAGTGTTAGGGTGTCTCCCTCGCCTACTACTATACGCCTGTCGGCAAAATCGGTACCGAAGAAGTTTTTACACATAGCAAAGGCTTTGAGTGAAGATACTATCTTTGCACTCAGGTACTTGTTCAAAAAGTTTACAATATTTGCTGAATGGTCAGGCTCCATATGGGAAACGATAAGATAATCAGGTGTCCTCTCCCCAAGCGCTTTTTCTATGTTGTCAAGCCATTCTTCAGTAAAGTCGGCATCTACGCTATCCATTACCGCAATCTTTTCATCAATTATTACATAGGAATTGTACGCCATTCCGTTCGGGACAATGTACTGACCCTCAAAAAGGTCTATCTTATGATCGTTTACACCAATATACTTGATGTCGTTTGTGATTTGCATTTTAATACCTCTGTGTTTGTTTTTACAGTAATTATATCACCAATTATTATAACTTACAATCTTTATTATTCTAAAATTCTACCTTCTGTGGATATTGTTACGACCTGCCACGGAATAAATTTTCCGCTTGCCTGCAACGCACGCTTGACAGCGTTTTCGATGCCGCCGCAGCATGGCACCTCCATACGGACCACTTTAACGCTCTTTATATTGTTGTTCTTTATTATTGCCGTTAGCTTTTCGGTATAGTCACCCTCATCAAGCTTTGGGCAGCCTATGAGGGTAATATGGTTACGGATAAACTCATTATGGAAGTTTCCGTAGGCATATGCTGTACAGTCGGCGGCAATAAGCAGATTTGCATCCTCAAAGTAGGGCGCGTTTACGGGTACAAGCTTTATCTGGCAAGGCCACTGAGAAAGCTGACTTGCCGTCTCGGTTCTCGGCATCTGTGCCGCCTCGCGCTTTATTGCTTTTGATTGTGTTCCGGGACATCCGCAAGGCAACTTTACACCGTGTTTTTGCATTTTTGTCATTCTTACCGCCTCTTCGTTATAGGCGGGAGCCTCGCGCTCCTCAAAGCTTATAGCATCGGTCGGGCAGGCCGGCAGACAATCTCCCAGTCCGTCGCAGTAGTCCTCACGAGTGAGTTTTGCCTTTCCATCTATCATTTCGATAGCACCCTCATGACAAGCAGCCGCACAGGCTCCGCATCCGTTACATTTTTCTTCATCTATTTTAATGATTTTTCGTATCAAATTTCATTACCCCTTGATTTCGTGAGTTTATTATATTATAATAATAACAATAATTCTGTTGAATTTTCAACAAATAGGTGGTTTTTTGAAAAAATATCTGGAAATTTTGAAAAAATGTGCTCTTTTTCAAGGCATAGATGACCAAAATTTAATAAGTTTGCTTGGATGTCTTGGTGCAAAGGTGGAATATTTTGATAAAAAATACACTATCATCGCCGAGGGTAATCCGGCAAAATATATTGGAATAGTGCTATCGGGCTCGGCGCAGATAGAAAAAATCGATTACTACGGCAATCGAAGTATACTTACCATTGTTGCCCCTTCTGATCTATTCGGAGAAGCCTTTGCCTGTGCAGGAGTAAAATCGGTTCCCGTATCGGTTATAGCCAATAAGCCATGCGAGATAATGCTCATAAACTGCGAGAAAATTCTTTATACCTGTGAAAACAACTGCGATTTCCACCGACAGCTTATTTTTAATCTTATGAGGGATCTCGCAACTAAGACACTCCTATTTCATCAGCGCATCGAAGTCACCTCAAAACGCACAACGCGTGAAAAACTAATGTCATATCTTATGAACGAGGCAAAAAGACATCGCAACAACAGTTTTTATATTCCCTTTGACCGTCAGGAGCTTGCCGATTATCTTGAGGTCGACCGCAGCGGACTTTCGGCAGAGATAAGTCGCCTTCGGCACGAAGGAGTACTCGAAAGCCGCAAAAATTTTTTTAAATTATTATGAATTATGTTTATCTATATTGCACTTTCTTTTAGGAAATGATATAATCCAAATGTTAAAATTTTAATTGGCAAATAACCCCAAATTTGTTCAGTTTTGCCTTTTAAGTTAAAGAAATAAGGAGAATGACCGATGAAGAAAACATACACCCAGTCGGCTGAGGAAGTACTAAAGTCACTTGAAGTGACCGAGGACGGTCTTACCACCGCCGAAGCCACCGAGCGTCTTTCAAAGTACGGCCGCAATAAGCTGAAAGAAGCTCCTAAGCCCACTTTACTGCAACGCTTCTTAGCACAGCTTAAGGATCCTATGCTGATCATTCTTATGATCGCGGCTGCAGTTTCTGCAGTTACCACAGTAATCAACAACAATATGCCCGGTGCCGAGCACGAAAGTCTTGCAGAAGTATTTATCATACTTATCGTTGTGCTTCTGAACGCTATACTCGGCGTGTTCCAGGAGAGCAAGGCAGAAGCCGCTATTGAAGCGTTGCAGACCATGACCGCCGCAACCTGTAAGGTAATGCGTGACGGAAAGCTGGTAGTGCTTCATTCTGACGAGCTTGTTCCCGGTGATGTTGTTATCCTCGAAGCAGGAGACGCTGTTCCTGCTGACGGCAGAATCATTGAGAGCGCAAGCCTTAAGATTGAAGAGGCTGCACTCACCGGTGAATCTGTTCCTGTAAACAAGATGCTCGATGCACTGGGACTCGCCGACGGACAGGACGATGTTCCGCTCGGTGACCGCAAAAATATGTGCTATATGGGTTCTACCGTTGTTTACGGACGCGGTAAGGCTGTTATTACCTCTACGGGTATGGATACCGAAATGGGTAAAATAGCAGGTGCGCTCGCCGCCGCTGAGGACGAACAGACTCCCCTTCAGCGTCGTCTTGACCAGCTTGGAAAGACCCTTTCCAAGCTTGTACTAGGTATCTGCGTATTCATCTTTGCTTTTGAGCTTATTACCACAGGTGACTTCCAACTTACCTCTATCCTCAAGACCTTTATGGTTGCCGTCTCTCTTGCAGTTGCGGCTATTCCTGAGGGACTTGCAACCGTTGTTACGGTAGTTCTTTCTATCGGCGTTACTAATATGTCGAAGCGTAATGCCGTTATCCGCCGTCTTACCGCAGTTGAGACCCTTGGTTGTACTCAGGTCATCTGCTCGGATAAGACAGGAACTCTGACACAGAACAAGATGACCGTTGTCGAGCATATCGGCGATACTGCCCTTGTTGCTACCGCAATGGCTCTTTGTTCAGACGCAAACCTTAATGCTGATAATCAAGCTGAGGGTGAGCCTACTGAAGCTGCACTCGTTAACTTTGCTTGCAGCGTCGGTCTCCATAAGGGCGACCTTGAAGCCGCTACTCCCCGTGTAGATGAGGCTCCTTTTGATTCCGGAAGAAAGATGATGTCTACCGTTCACGCAGTAAGCAGTGCCTTCGTTCAGTACACCAAGGGTGCTCCCGATGAGGTGTTAAAGCGCTGCACACACTACATTGAGGACGGCAAGACTGTTCCCATGACGGATGAAAAGCGCGCAGAAATTCTTGCCGCTAACAAGGCGATGGCAGATAAGGCTCTCCGCGTTCTTGCCGCTGCAAAGCGTGACTGGGCAGAAAAACCCACTGATAATTCACCTGAGGCTTTGGAGCAGGAACTCGTATTCGTCGGCCTTACAGGTATGATCGATCCTGTACGCCCTGAGGTTAAGGCCGCTATTGAGGAATGTCGCGCCGCAGGCATCCGCCCCGTAATGATAACAGGCGACCATAAGGATACCGCTGTCGCTATCGCAAAAGAGCTTGGTATCATCACTGACGCTTCAGAGGCTATCACAGGTGCTGAGCTTGACTCTATCTCAGACGAGGATCTTCCCGAATTTGTTAAGAAATACGGTGTATATGCGCGAGTTCAACCCGAGCATAAGGTCCGTATCGTTACCGCGTGGAAGGCAAATGGCGCAATCACCGCTATGACAGGCGACGGCGTAAACGACGCTCCCTCTATCAAATCTGCCGATATCGGTGTCGGTATGGGTATTACAGGTACCGACGTTACAAAGAATGTTGCCGATATGGTGCTTGCCGATGATAACTTGGCAACTATCGTTGCGGCTGTCGGTGAAGGCAGAAAGATATACGACAATATCCGCAAGGCTATTCAGTTCCTTCTCGGTTCAAATATGAGTGAGGTGCTTGGAGTATTTGGCGCATCCCTTATGGGCTTCACACTTCTTAATCCCGTTCACCTACTCTTTATCAACCTTGTTACCGACTGCTTCCCCGCTCTTGCACTCGGTATGGAAAAGGCTGAGCCCGATACTATGAAACGTCCTCCGCGTGATTCCAAGGAAGGAATTTTCGCCGGTGGTCTCGGCGTGGACGTTATCTACCAAGGTGTTCTGGTTACCGTTATTACCCTGCTTTCCTACTTCATCGGTTACTATTTTGAGTTCGGAAAATTCGGTATTCCCACTACATCTGACCATGGTATGACAATGGCATTCCTCACTATGAGTATGTGTGAGATATTCCACTCCTTCAACCTGCGTTCACAAAGAAAGAGTGTATTCTCGCTTAAGTCTCACAACAAAGTGCTCTGGCTTGCAATGCTCGGAAGCCTTGTGCTCACCACTGCAGTGCTTGAGGTTCCGTTCTTAGCAAATGCTTTTGGCTTTGTATCTATCGGTTGGACCGAGTATGGCATAGCAATTGCTCTTGCTGTTCTCGTTATTCCGATCGTAGAAATTGTAAAACTAATTCAGCGCAGTACTGCAAAGAAAAACAATAAATAAAACAATATAAGAAATTGCCTCATTACAATAGTAATGAGGCAATTGTTTTATTTATATTTACTAATTTCCCTTTTAAGAGGGATTGCAAGAGGCATTACAAGGGTTGCAACGCAAATATTGGAAATGCAGTGAATAATGTCAAACGGAATTCCTGTAACTATCCATGCAATCATTCCGTCAAAATCCAGTCCGAAAGCAAAAGCTTGAAAGGGTGCATACAAACTACCAAAAAGTAAACCATGCAGTCCGCAGACTATTATATACACAATCGTTGCTACGGGATATGGCATATTCTTCGGTAAAAGCATAACCGCCGCCCAAAGAATTGTCCATATATAAAGATATGGTACCCACCACAGACCGAATCCGCCGTATAATCCTGTAATAAATACGAATATATATATCGGAATGAGCGCTTTGGTCCTGAAAATAATCGTAAAAAGCGTTATGAACATTGCAAGAAGATGCACATTTGGCAAAAGCTCCATAAGCATCTTTGAAACAAACATTACTACTCCGAGCAAAGCCAAAAGCACTATTTCCCAAAGCTTAAGTTTCATTATTTTGATACTTTAAATTCATATGTCTTACCGACTTCTATATTCGTCTGATCAACACCTGTAGAGGCATATTGACCATCAATATAGAACGCCCAATAAGTCTGATCTATATTATAATCAGCGACTATGCCGTTCACCTTGGTTACGTAAAGTCCGTACTGCCCCTCTTCGCCCTCGATAAGCCCTGCATCGAGCAGTGCATCACCCACAACAGTCTTATCGGTACAGACTGTAAACTCCGTGACATTTCCGTCTTTATCGGTAACAGTAAATTCAAACTCAGTAGCACCATCGCCAATCTTAGTTGCAGTGTTATCGGATACCGTGTCCGAAGATGAAGGAGTTTTATCCTCCTTTGTTTGATTGCAGGCCGTCAAAGACAGCGCCATAGCCACAATAAGCGCCACACAAAAGACGACCGACAAGAATCTTGTGATTTTGTTAGTCTTTTTCATTTTGTATACTCCTATTTTTTATTCGGAAACTAAACCGGCGACCGCGGTCTGCAAATCTGCACTTTCCCGTTTTGAAACTCGGGTATTCCGACTCTGCCCTCTTCTTTTCTGCCTTCTCGGAAGCTTTCCAATGACATTTCATCCCTTTGTGGCAAGGGGTATAAGAAAAAAAGAATAAATGGACATTACGGCGACGGGCTCGTGCAGGAATTTCACCTGCTTCCCCTCGTTTCAATGTGGATTTTATCACAAAAGAAAAGCCTTGTCAAGAAACCTCTCTGACAAAGTATTTAGTACATTTTATTGAATATACTCGGCCATTCCGCTTCAAATATTTCCCATAACAGCTTTTACAGAAGCAAACACCGCAACTAACGCAAGTTGATATTTTAACCTTTTTTTATAATCGCAATATAATATATAGGACACATACTATTTTTTACAGACAAATGTGGTGATATGTTGCAATCAGAGGTCATTAAGGGCATACTTATTCCCTTTTTTGGAACTACGCTTGGATCTGCCTCGGTATTCTTTTTACACAGTAAAATCAAAAACTCTCTGACTAAATTTCTCTCCGGATTTGCAGCAGGAGTTATGGTTGCGGCTTCAATATGGAGTCTGCTGATTCCCGCCCTTGAAGGCTCGCATACCCTCGGCGTGCTGGCTTTTCTGCCCGTCGCGGCAGGCTTTCTTTGCGGTGTTGTCGCGCTTATACTGACCGACCGTTTTATTCCTCTTCATAAATTCTGCACTCAGACAGGAGTCAGTTCAAACAGCTCTGCTATGATTATTCTAGCGGTCACTGCCCACAATCTTCCCGAAGGCATCGCTATTGGCGCAGTATATTCGGGACTTATTGCGGGCAACAGCGATATTTCTCTCGCAGGTGCCTTGGCGCTCTCTATTGGAATAGGACTTCAAAACTTCCCCGAGGGCGCAATAATTTCTATGCCGCTCTGCTCTTCGGGAATGAAAAAAGGCAAAGCATTTATTATAGGCACCCTTTCGGGAATAGTCGAACCTTTGGGCGCCGTTCTTGCTCTTGTTGCGGCGGGATACCTTTCAATTCTCCCGTTTCTTCTAAGCTTTGCGGCAGGAGCTATGGTGTATGTTGTCGTTGAAGAGCTTATACCCGAAATAACAGAGGGATCTCCCTCGGTTAAAGGGATAGTATCCTATACTTTAGGCTTTCTTCTTATGATGATATTGGACGTAACCTTGGGATAAAGCCGGCAGACAGTAATTAATAGGCGGTAAAAAAGAAAGAGATATCATTTTGATATCTCTTTCTTTTTATAACACAGTTTTAATACATATAGCAATATCCTTAACCAGACCTACCGATTTAGTATATTCAAGATTATACTTCATTTTTTCGGGCAACACATAGTTTATATATGCTTCGTCTACACTCAGACCCTTATCGGTATATTCTCTCATTATGGCATCCTCGTCCTTATAATTGATGCTTGCCGTAGAGGTGATACCCGCGGGCAACAGCAGAGTCGCCATCATCTCATCAGTGTATGCATCAACATATTTTTTAACCTCAGGTCTTGTTCCTACAAAACTCATTTGTCCGACAAAGACATTAAAAAGCTGAGGAATCTCATCAAGACGGGAGTGGCGTATTTTTGCGCCTACTCGGGTAATGCGGCTGTCTCCCGCAACCGTAACGAGCGAACCTATTTTATCGGCATTCGTCACCATAGTACGAAATTTGAAAATCCTGAACGGCCTATTATAGCGCGTTATTCTCTCACTCCTATAAAATACGGGGCCATCAGAATCACATTTTATCCAGATAGCAAGCACCAACATTACCGGACTTAAAAGAATCATAAGTGCCGATGATGCCACGATATCAAAGCAACGTTTTAAAAAAAGCGAAAAAACCTTTTTGCGCAGTATATCATAATATTCTTTTACCGCAGAACTTTTAAACTCAGACGGTAGTTTTTCCCACTTTACCATTATTTTTCTCCGACTATTCTGACAAAGTTCTCAATGATATAATCTACCTGCTCGTCAGTAAGCTTTGAATAAAGAGGCAGAGTGATTTCATTCTGATACTGAGCGAAAGCATTAGGATAGTTTTCAATATCAAATCCCATATTCTTATAGGCGGTTAGCATTGGAAGGGGCTTATAATGAACATTACAGGCTATTCCTGCCTCTGCCATCTTAACGATTATCTCGTTTCTCTTTTCTACATCTGCACCGTCAACTCTCACCAGATAAAGATGTCCACTTGAGCAATGCTCTTTATCCTTATGATTTAAGAGCTTTACGCCTATTTTTTCAAAAGCATTATTATATCTATCAATTATTTCCTGACGTCGTGCAAGCATACCTTCATAGCGTTTCATTTGGGCAAGTCCGATAGATGCCATTATATCGGTCATATTACACTTATAATAAGCGCCGACAATATCATACTCCCACGCGCCTAGCTGACTTTTGCTGAGAGCAGACTTTGTCTGACCGTGAAGAGAAAGAACCTGATAATTCTTGTAAAGCGCATCGTCATCCAGACCGAGCTTAGGATTCCACGTTACGGCTCCGCCCTCAGCGGTAGTGAGGTTCTTTACGGCGTGGAAGCTGAAGCTTGTGAAATCGGCAAAGGTTCCTGCCTTTTTGCCTTTACGCTCTGCACCAAAGCCGTGGGCGCAGTCAGCGATAACAATTACTCTTCCAAACTTCTTCTGAAGTTCATTTGCAGGATTAAATAAAGCCTTTTTAGCCTCTACTATCGAGAATATCTTATCATAATCGCAGACTATTCCCGCAATATCCACCGGAATTACAGCCTTGGTCTTTTCAGTTATAGCCTCCGCCATTTTATCATAATCCATCTCAAAGCTGTCGGGTGCAACATCAATCATTATTGGAGTTGCTCCAACATGACAAATAACACTGCAGCTTGCGGTATAAGTATAGGCAGGCACGATAACCTCGTCTCCTTCGCCAATGCCAAGCACACGGAGAGTAAGCTCCATCGCAGCAGTTGCGGAATTAAGACAAACCGAACGGGTTGTTTTGCAATACTCGGAAATCTGCTTTTCAAATTGTATAGTTTTGGGGCCTGTGGTAATCCAACCCGACAGTACAGTTTCATAAACTTCTTTAGCTTCGCTTTCAGACATATCAGGAGGGGAAAACGGAATATTCATTAAAATCACCATCAATTATCAATATTCTGAGGCTTATAGGTTGGAACTATTTCAGCAACTATCTGCTTCATATTTTCTACCTCTTCTTTATAGGCTATCTCTAGACGCGAAAGTTGTTCTTTAAACTTTTCATCATCCATTTCGATAGGCTTTCCAATGTGAATAAGCTTGTTAGCAGTCTCCTGCAGTCCCTCTTCATCCATCAAAAGCTCCTCGTAAAGTTTCTCACCCGGACGAAGGCCTGAATAAACTACCTTTATATCCACATCAGGTTCAAAGCCCGAAAGCCTTATTAGATTACGCGCCATAGTATCTATCTTGACAGGGGCTCCCATATCAAGAACAAATATCTCTCCGCCTTTAGCATAGAAGCCTGCTTGAAGCACCAAGGAAACCGCTTCGGGTATCGTCATAAAATATCGGATTATCTCCGGATGTGTGACCGTTACAGGGCCACCCTCTTCTATCTGCTTCTGAAAGAGAGGGATAACGCTTCCGTTGCTGCCAAGCACATTTCCAAAACGCACTGCTACAAACTCGGTGTTGCTTTCTCTGTTCATCATTTGAACAACCATTTCGCAGAGACGCTTAGAAGCTCCCATTATATTAGTTGGATTAACAGCCTTATCTGTTGAAATGAGAACAAACTTCTTTACGCCGTACTGAGCGGCTGCTTTTGCCATTTTATACGTGCCGAACACATTATTCTTGATAGCCTCATTTGGGCTTTCCTCCATAAGAGGCACGTGCTTGTGTGCGGCGGCGTGGAAAACAATATCGGGATGATATTTGCCAAGCACCTTATCAAGTCTTGCTGTATTTCTTACAGAGCCTATTAGGGTTACAAGATTAAGATCAGGATACTGGCGCTGAAGCTCCTGCTGGATAGCGTATGCGTTGTTTTCATATATATCAAATACAATAAGCGTCTTGGGATTACTCTTTGCTATCTGTCTGCAAAGCTCACTTCCTATAGATCCTCCGCCGCCCGTAACCATTATGACCTTACCGGAAACATAGCCGAGTATCTCATCGGTATTTACCTTTATCGGATCGCGTCCGAGAAGGTCAAGTACATCTACCTTACGAAGCTTGCTCACCGTAACCTCTTCGTTGAGAAACTGATACATGCCAGGTACCACTTGCACCTTACAGGCAGTCTCACTGCATATATGAAGAATATCCTTTTTGCTCTGCGGGTCAATGCTGGGTACGGCAAATATTATCTTATTTATATTATATTTCTTAACTGCTTCAGGAATATATTCTCGGTCTCCCACTATAGGAATTCCAAGAAGACTTTTACCAATTTTACCGTGGGCGTCGTCAATTATGCAACGAATTTTATTTTTACCCAGATAAGTGTTGGTTTTAAACTCGGTAACAAGCGATCTTCCTGCTTCTCCCGCACCGATTATCATTACATTATCTCTGGCGCCAACCACAGTCATTTCTTCAAAATGAGCAGCTATGTTCCTTACTGCGCGATAAGAAAAGCGAATACCCACCGTAAAGAAAAAGCTGAGTAAGGTGCCGAAAACATAATATGATTTCGGCATATCCAAGTCAAAAATTCTTACATACCCAAACTCAAAAACAACCAAAACCGCATAAGACAACAATATCCTGAAAAGCTCTTCGACGCTTACATAGCTCCATATACGGTTATAAAGCTTGAAAGCGGCAAAAACGGCTACCGCTATCACGCACCATATAAGAATAGTTTCTGAGAATGTGATAATGTACTTTTGATCTATTTCAGACACACGGAAATCATGGCGTATCCAGAGCGCTAAAAAGAAAGCTATTACAACACTGATAATGTCAAGGAGCGCTATTATAATTATTTTGCGTATACTGTCTATATCTAATCTATTATTATATCTTCTCATAAAATAAACCCATCCTGTCACAAACGTAACACATTACTTCCACAGGTGAAAACCTGAGAAATTTTACATCACTATTATGACGATATTCTACCATATATAACTATTTTTTGCAAGGTCAAAATAATATATACAAAAAGTCTGCTATTTATATTTTTATAATACTTGGCATTATACCTTTATCGGTGATGTCAACTATTGCATAGCTTGTGTATCCGCATCTTCCCGAACAGACAGATCCGGGATTAACAAAATATATTCCGTCAGCATATTCTGTTTTAGCGGTGTGTGTATGACCGTAAAGCACCAACTCCGCAGAACATCTTTTTGCTTCCTCGTAAAGTCTCTCCATACCCAGCTTTACGCTATATGTATGCCCGTGGGTGAAAAATATATGTTTTCCGTAAAGAAATACATCATCTGCCGATTTGTATTTTGTATATCCGTCGCAGTTGCCCTCAACTATATGAAAGGTTTTGTCACTGTATATATATGTCAGATCTTCTATGTCCCGTATACAGTCGCCTAAAAAAAATATATGCTGTATCTCAGGATGGGAATCTATAGCTTTTTCTATTTCACTTATTCTTCCGTGCGAGTCTGATATTACAAGAATGTACATTTTTTACTCCATTCATACTTAAAAAATATATATCATATTATATATTGTATTATACTTTATTAAAGCGGTGATTTCAATGAATAATAATGATCTTAATAATCTGCTAAAAAACTCTGACCCAGCCTCGCTTATGTCTAAGCTGAATGAGGACGAAATTAATCTTTTCAAATCTCTTTTAAAGGACCAAAACGCCAGACAGAAATTTTTATCCTCGGATGAGGCTCAAAAACTTTTAAAAATGTTGGGGATGTGATAGGATGCCCGATCTTACCGAACAGTTATCATCTATACTAAGCGACCCTGCGGGAATGGAAAAAATAAAGGCAATGGCACAAAGTCTGCTTGGTAGCGAGTCGGTTGAGGCTGTCCCAAATCCTAATACCACGCCTATAGAAGAAATGAGTAATGGGCTTGTCGATGTTGGAGCTTTGGCAAAAATGGCGCAAATGTTGAACACACGAAAAGACGATGATAGGGTTCGTTTGCTCTTAGCGCTTCGGCCCCATCTTTCCTACGAAAAGCAGCTTCGCGTAGATAAGGCTGTAAAAATGTTGAAGCTTCTTGATCTGGCTCCAATGCTGAGCAGCTTAGGAATTTTAGAATTTTGAGGTGACTAAGATGGATGGGATATCACGCGAGGATTTCGAAAGGATGAAACAAAACGCCTCCGAGAGGGTGATGCAAATGCATAAAAGTCGTGCCGATATGCCCCCCTTCCCGAGCTTTGTTAAGGTACCTGACCGTACAAATGGGCAAAACGACAGTTCATTTTCTATACCGGATACCGAAAAAAGTCAACCTCTGTCCTCTCCAGACAAACAGTCGAACCGCCGTATTGGCTCACTCATAAAGTATATAAATCTGCCCGAAATGATGAAAAACAGCGATGCTATGCTACTTTTAGGACTTATTCTCTTGTTGTCAAGTGAGTCGGCCGATGAGAAGCTTATTCTCGCCCTCGCGTACATACTGCTTTAATGCCTTTTATCAAGTACAAAATTGTTACAAATTTTTAGTTTTTTCGCGCGATTTTTATCATTATGTAAACATCCATAACCGATAGAGTTATTAACTTTTTCCACCGAGTAATTAACTTTTCAAAGGGTTAAAATCGCGATTTCAAGCCAAAATCCTCCAAAAAAATGTTAATAACTCGGTTAATAATGTTAAAACCTTTATGTGGACAAATAAATTAAATAAAACATTATGTAAATTATTTTTGTTGTATTAACTGCGCAAAAACTAAACAGTCGGATAGCTCCGACTGTTAATTATTAATCTTTATATCTCAGATCTGCTGTTTTCCAGTTTTTAAGAACTTCCGCCATATCAGAGGCAATCTTTTTTGCACCTGTAAGATCGTGTTCAAGATAGTTACCGCACTCACGTGATGTATTACCGGGAATATCTCCCTCAAAACCGATTATAAATTTCATCGACTCTTTCACGATCTCAATGGCACGCGCCTTTGGTATAGCATCGCGTGTAAGAAAATAAAATCCCGTACGGCACCCCATAGGTCCGACATAGACTATGTTTACCTCTTCTGCTGTATTGCGCGCCCAGGTCGCAAAAAGATGCTCTATCGTGTGCGCCGCGGGTGTGGGCAGATAATCTCCGCCGTTTGGCTTTTTCATGCGAATGTCATATGTTATCACATCCCCGTCTATACGCGATATGTACATACCCTTTTCGAGCGTATCGTGATTAACGGTAAAGCTTGCGATCTGTTTCATAAACTCTCCTTATAAATAGAACTCGCTAAATTTTATTATATCACACATTAAGTTTCTTGTAAAGAAATAGATTTTTTAAATATTTTACACAAAATTTATTAACTTTTGCTTGACAAATTGTGAATTATGTGATATATTAAAGACACAGAAGAAAGAGTTAGTAAAAAATCTATGGAAAGGAAAGGACTGATACCCATGACTTGGGAAATCGAACCGAACTTCAGAATTCGAATCTAAATGAAAGTGGTGAGTCCAAAGTTCTATTAAGTCAGACCTTTAACAAATTCTTTCATAATGGGTGAGTCCAATGAGATAAGATCATTCTTTCAAAGAGAATGAAAGGAAAAAACTCCAATGAACAAATAATTAAGGCAGCTGTAGAAATACAGCTGCCTCTCTTTTTATAGCATTGTACGGCGAAGCTCTGCTCCTTCCAAAGCCGAAAGATACGCCGGCGGTATATCAAATACCGTTTTGCAGCCACTCATACCTTCCATCTTCATTCTGTGGGCTGCTCTGGCGTAAGCCACGATAACGCTCGATGTAAATTCGGGGTTTGAGTCGAGCTTCAAGCTATACTCGATAATGTGGTTATTCTCTCCGTTTAGTCCCGTCTTGCCGCTTCTAATAACAAATCCTCCGTGAGGTATGCCTGCGTGATCGCGGTCAAGCTCTTCTTTAGAAATAAAGTGAACTATGGTGTCATAATCGGCAAAGTAGTTCGGCATAGTCTTTATCTCATTTTCTATTCTCACCTTATCTGCACCCTCAGCCGCTACGACAAAGCACTCTCGAAGATGCTTTTCGCGGGCAGAGAGTTCAGGGTTTGCGCCGCTTCTGACAGCGTCAAGAGCCGATTCTATCGGAATGGTGTACTGCTTTGCGTCGACAACTCCGTCTATTCTTCTGATAGCATCACTGTGTCCTTGGCTTACCCCCTTGCCCCAGAAGGTATAATCCCTACCGTCGGGCAGAACTGCAGACGCGTAAAGACGGTTTAGCGAGAACATACCGGGGTCCCATCCGCAAGAGATTACCGCAATATTACCGCCGCTTTTCGCCGCCGCGTCAACATTTTCAAAATGCTCGGGTATCTTAGCGTGGGTGTCAAAGCTGTCAACGACCGTAAAATTCTTTGCATAAAGCGGAGTCTGAACGGGCAGGTCGGTCGCAGAGCCGCCGCAAAGTATCAAAACATCAATATCGTTCTTATACTTTAAAATATCGTCGGCAGAGTAAACAGCAAGCCCCTCTGTCGCTGTCTTTACAGTTGATGGGTCTCGCCTTGAAAATACGGCAACAAGCTCCATATCATCATTTTGTCTGACGGCGGCTTCGATTCCGCGGCCGAGATTGCCATATCCCATAATTGCTATTCTAATTTTCATTTTTATCACCTTTTATATTAATTGTATAACCTTTAAAGTATGTGAAATATCGGGAATGACCGTTGGGGTCTTTTCGAGCAATACTACTCTGTTTTCTTCGCTCTTTGCAATGCCGACCGCACTGATACCGCCGTTTATGGCAAAATTCATATCTGTAAGGGTATCCCCCACCATGACGACCTCGCTCTTTTCGAAGCCGTAGTCCTCACAAAGTTTATTTATCATAAACGGGTCGGGCTTATTCGGATGTGTTCCGTCATCGGTAAAAACAAGGTCAAAATATTTATCAATCGCGAGTCCTTTGAGGCATTCGCCGGTCACAACCGGGCCGTCCGAAGTAACGAGAATTATCTTAATACCTCTATCCTTCAACCCCTGCATTACCTCTTCAATATTATCGCAGGTTGGCTTTATTTCGCCTGCATCTATTGAGTCGCGATAAGCATCTATCGTAAGCTCTGTAAGCCCTTCAATGTCGAAATTATATCCATATTTTCTGAAAACAGAATTCATATCCTCTGCCATATCACGGGATGTGCCGCAACAGAGAGAACCTTTTATAGAAGCGATCCCGTCGACAACGCCCATAGATTTTAGCACTGCGGCGCTCGGTACATCGATTACACCGAGCTTTGACATAATGATCTTGGTCGCCTTGACAGCCACCGGCAACCAGAATGCGTCAAAATCAAGCACGGTACCGTCCTTATCAAAAATCACAGCTTTAACCGACATTAATATTGTCTCCCGAAAATTTATTATAGATAGATTTTACCACTTTTCATTTCTGATATCAATAAAAAATTATTGGAGAAAAGGGATAGGGCATATGTTATTAATTTTTTCATTTCAAATAATCTTATTATAAATCTAAAACAATTAAAAGGATGCTTTACGCTTTTGTAAGTCTCATAACGCTAATTACTCTATGTTTAAGACAAAGACTCATAATGCTTATATTAATCATAATGATTAATAAGAGTCTTATATAAAGAAAAAGAGTCATAACGATTTTATAAAGAATCGTTATGACTCAAGAAGATTGTAATACATTGAAAAATTTATATTTCTACGCTATAATAAAAAATGTTTGGAGTTGATTAAATGGAATATATCGTAATTCCCGATACGGCTATTTTGGCAGTCAATCGTGGCAAACAGGAAAATGAATCAAGCAATATTATTTATCGCGATAAAAGCGGCAGAGGACACTCCATCGATTTTGATGTATGTGCAACCAATTTCAAAGCAGAACACGGAACATCATCGGGCAACTGCATAGGCGAACGGAAAATGGATGAATACTACTTCGTTTTCTACACAAGCGGCATCAAAATAAAAATAGTATTTAAGAAAATATATGTAGGAAACTCATTCCGTTATCACCGATTAAGTGGCTCAAAAGCAACTCGTTTTCTCGCATTGCAAAATCTTATTAGCGAAACAAGATACACCACCTATGACTTATCATAAAGGGGAGAAAATATGGACTACATTTTACCCGAAGAACAATTAATTGAATATGCAAAGCCATACCTAAAAGCAAAGGGCTTTAAGAAAAAGAACAAGCGATGGACGAAAGATATCGGGGAATTTACCCTTTGTTTTTATATTCAAGGCAGTTGTTACTCAAAAGAAAATTATTATATCCGACCTGGTGTTTTTGTTAATTCATTATTGCCCACAGAGTTGGTTTATGGCCATTGGATGACACAGATTGAACAAACCACCCCCGAAAAGGTGTTGCACGATTTTGAGCAATGGTGTGAAGAATGGACAAATAAGACTTTAATCAAGGACCGTTTACTTGGCTTTATGGAATGGGAAGAACGAAACCCATTGGAAAAACGGAGAGCAAAACTCGTTGATTATAATGCCGACCCCGTTCCTGCTGATGAGTTCTTTATGGTTGATTTGAAAACCAAGAAGTATATTTTAGATAACTTTTAACGGAGGCATATATGGAAGATATTTTAGAGCTCATTCTTTCAATACTGTTTATGCCGTTTGAATCTAAATATGATAACCTAAAAAACAAAATCAACAAAATACCGAGCAAAGCATTAAAAATCTTCTTAAAGGTATTACTTATAGCTATTCCACTTGCATTGATATTTGGATTATGTTGTTTGTGCAGTTACATATTTAGAGGATATTGGGTATAACAAAAGGACTATGACATTTCGTGTGTCATAGTCCTTTTAAAAAACTTGCACTAAGTTTGCACCAAGATAGATTTTGAGGCAAAAAGAAAACCCCGAAAACCAAAGATGGTTTCGGGGTTTTTGTTTGCTCTGTAAGATAAGTGATTATCTCTTCGAGAACTGGGGTGCACGACGTGCGCCTTTGAGTCCGTACTTCTTTCTTTCCTTCATTCTCGGGTCACGAGTGAGGAGTCCTGCCTTCTTGAGTGTGGAACGAAGTTCCTCGTCATACTGAAGAAGCGCGCGGGAGAGGCCGTGGCGGATTGCGCCTGCCTGGCCGGTAACACCGCCGCCTGCAACACGGCAAACAATGTCAAACTTGCCTTCGAGGTTGCAAAGGGCTAAAGGCTGACGAACGATGAGCTTTAAGGTTTCAAGTCCGAAATAATCGTCGATCTCGCGATCGTTGATTACTATCTTACCTGTACCGTTGTAAACACGAACGCGGGCAACAGAGCTCTTTCTTCTGCCGGTTCCGTAAAAATAAGGCTTTCCTTCAATCATTACTCTGTGCTCCTTTCTTAGTCGATTACTTCGGGCTTCTGAGCAGCGTGAAGATGCTCAGCACCCTTGTAGATGCGAAGACGTGTTAAAGCTGCACGTCCGATGGTGGTATCGGGAATCATACCCTTAACAGCAAGCTGCATAGCAAACTCGGGCTTGTTTGCCATAAGAGTTGCATACTTTACTTCCTTAAGGCTTCCGATATAGCCGGTGTGATGACGGTAATACTTCTTGTCAAGCTTCTTACCGGTCAGAACGGCCTTTTCTGCATTGATAACGATTACATGATCGCCACAGTCAACGTGGGGAGTAAACTCAGGCTTACCCTTACCGCGGAGAAGGTCAGCAACTCTGACAGCAGTGCGTCCGAGGGGCTTTCCTGCAGCATCGATCACGTACCACTTACGCTGTACTTCAGCGGGTTTTGCCATAAAAGTGGACATAGGTCTTTCCTCCGTAAAATATATTTCTCTTTTAAGATGCCTAGCTATTATAACCCTATGAAAGTAATTTGTCAACACAAATTTTGAATTTTTTTAAAATAACAAATCTACTCTCGTTTTTTCTTTGTTTTCCTCGATTTTACTCGTTTTTTCTAATTTATGATTTTCAAAAAATATTGCAAGAAATAAGGGCGGAATAATATTTCCGCCCTGAAATTTTATTTTGCAAATATACCAAAATAGAGTAACACGATAATGCCGAGCGCTATTCTGTACCAGCCAAAGAAGGTAAAATCCCTTTTCTTGATATATCCTATGAGGAACTTGATAGCTATTATGGACACGACAAACGCCGATATCATACCGACCGCGAGAAGAACAACCTCAAGGCCTGTAAAATCAAATCCGAAACCAAGAATCTTTAAGAGGCTGGCGCCGAACATTACAGGAACAGCGAGATAAAAACTGTATTCAGCCGCAACGGTACGTGAAGCACCAAGTAACATAGCGCCGAGAATAGTTGCGCCCGAACGGGATGTTCCCGGTATCAGCGCCAACACCTGAAAAGCACCGATAAGAAGAGCAGTTTTGTATGAAAGGCCTTTCATATTTGTAATTTTAGGAGTTTTATTTTTATTGTATATTTCAAGAACAATAAACAAAACGCCGTAGATTATGAGGGTTGTTGCGACCGTTGTCGAATTGAAGAAATGTTCATCGATCCAATCGTCAAGCAATACTCCGATCACGGCGGCGGGCATGCAGCCGACTATGACCTTTGACCAGAGCGAAATGCTCTTTTTCTTTATATAACCGTTTGCTTTTGTTGTAAAAGGCCACAGCTTCTGCCAATAGATAACAACTACTGCAAGGATTGCACCGAGCTGTATTACAACATTGAACATCTCTTTAAAGTCATCACTCGTACCAAGTTTTAAAAACTCGTCAGCAAGTATAAGATGTCCCGTACTGCTTATCGGAAGCCATTCGGTAATACCCTCAATAATACCGAGTATGACTGATTTAATTATATCTATCATAACAAATCACTCTACCTATTACATAATTCCTTGTAAAGTCCGATATACGCTCCAGCCGAAGTGTTCCAGCTATTGTTGCAGTCCATAGCTCGTTTTACAAGTATGCTCCAGCCTTTCCTATCCTTATAACCCTGAATGGCGCGCTCAACCGCACGCTTCATATCGTGGGCGTTGTAGCTTGCAAAGGTAAATCCGTTACCCTTACCGTCTCCGCTATCAGATATGGTATCATTAAGACCGCCCGTCTGACGGACTATCGGAATAGTTCCGTAACGAAGTGCTATCATCTGAGCAAGACCGCAAGGCTCACTCTTTGAGGGCATAAGGAAGATGTCGGCACCCGCATATATCTTACGGGCAAGAGCAGGTATGAAACCAAGCTTGAACGCAACCTTTTCGGGATATTTCTGACTCATCTCATAGAAGAAGGTCTCGAATTCCCACTCGCCCGAGCCGAGTATTACAAACTGTACATCGCCCTGCACCATTTCTTCAAAAACGTGCTTTACAAGGTCAAAGCCCTTATGTCCGACAAGTCGCGAAACGACGCCGATAAGCGGAGTATCCGCCTTTTCGGGCAGTCCCATAAGTTTTTGAAGCTCTGCCTTATTGACCGCCTTTTTTGAAAAATCCGAAGCGTCATAGTGCTCGAAAATATTCGTGTCGGTAGCAGGATCGTAAACTACTGTATCAATTCCGTTTACTATTCCGCAGAGCTTGTAGGTATACTCTTTCAGAATACCGTCAAGGCCGTGGGAGAAATATGGGTCCAGAATCTCCTTAGCATAAGTCGGAGAAACGGTAGTTACCTTTTCTGAGCATTGAATCGCTGCCTTCATAAGGTTAACACAGCCGTCATAGGTAACAAGCCCCGCATCCTCCTGCGGTAGGCCGAGCACATCACCAATAAGCTCGTTGCCGTACTTACCTTGATACTGAATATTATGTATCGTGTATACAGTCTTGATATTGGCATACTTCGGGTCGTGCTTATAAAATCTGTCAAGATACACAGGCGTCATCGCGGTCTGCCAATCGTTACAATGAATAATATCGGGTGTATAGTCAATGTAAGGTATTACCTCTAAGACTGCACGGGAGAAGAAAGCAAACCTCTCGGCATCGTCATAAAAGCCATAAAGGCTGTCTCTTTTAAAATAATACTGATTATCCAAAAGATAATATATAACGCCGTCGTGACGGGCTTCAAAAATTCCGCAATACTGCCTTCTCCATGATACGGGCACGGTGATGCTCGTGATGAAATTCATCTTGGCGCGAAGCTCATCAGGTACGCAATCATACAGAGGCATTATCACTCTGCAGCCTACAAGTCTTCGGCGGAGTGCCTTTGGCAGTGCGCCCGCTACATCTGCAAGTCCGCCCGACATAGCAAATGGATAAGCTTCGCTTGTTGCATAAAGTATTTTCATTTTTCCCTCCGAATAAATTAAACGGTTTCTTTCTTACCTATTATACGCTTTGTTTCTCTTCCGTCAAGTTTTTTGTTCTCGGTAACGGTGGCGTAGCGGTCGGTGATAATGTAGTTAAGCTCACATCCTGCACCAATAGTTGTTCCCTCCATAAGCACCGAGTTTTCAACTACAGCCCCCGCGGCAACTATAACATCTCTGAAGAGAATACTATTACGCACTTCGCCCTTGACTATACAACCGTCAGCGATAAGTGAGTTTGATACGACCGACTCAATTCCGTACTTAGCGGGCATATCATCCTTGCTGTTAGTATAGATGGGACGCTCTGAGTTTAAGAGGTCGCGTCTGACATCACTGTTCAGCAGCGCCGCGTTTGCAAGGAAATAGCTCTCTATTCCGTCCATAACCGCAACATATCCCTCATGGCGGTACCCGTAGACTCTCAGTTTGCTGCACTGAGGCTCGATAATGCCGTGTGAGAAGCTGACCGAACCCGCGTTATACGCTTCGTTTACAAGGTTTATAAGCAGTTCACGCTTTATAACTATAACATCAAGGCCGTAGTCACAAGCCTCAGACTCTTCAAAGCCGACATTTGTAATTCTGCCGTCGGAATCAAAATCAAAATTCATAACATCGTGCTGACCGCGCGGCTTTTTACCGTTGGCATAAACTACGGTGATATCGGCATTCTTTTCATCATGATATTTTTTGACCTTTTTAAGGTCGATGTTTGCAATAACATCGGTATCGCAAAGGATCACATACTCCTCTTCGGATTCAAGCAGACATTCCATAATTCCGTACAGAGCCTCTATCCTGCCCTTGTATACCTGAGCGTCACCCGAAGAATAGGGCGGATAAATTGACAACCCACCGTATTTACGGTCAAGATCCCACGGTTTGCCGTTTCCAAGGTGGCGCATAAGTGAGAAATAGTTAGCCTTGGTAACAAGACCCACCTTGCTGACACCTGCGTTTGTAAGATTGGAAAGCATAAAATCAACAAGTCTGTAGCGCGCACCGAAAGGCACAGATGCCATAGAACGTGATTCGGTCAGATCTTTAAGTAAAACATCATGAGAGTTTGCAAATATAATTCCTAAAATATTGTTGGTTTTCATTATGCGCGGCCTCCTTGCTCGACATCCTCGGTAAGCATTTGTTTAGCACCGACAACAGCGCCCTTACCGACCTTTAAACCTTCACCGATTACAGTAATTCCCCAGTCATCGATATCAGTTGCCACTTCGGGCGGTTCTCCAACCGAGGCATTTTCTTCAACGACTGTGTTTTCAGCAATTATCGCATAACGAACGGTTGCACCTTTCTTTATAACCGCTCCCGGCATAATGAGTGAGTATTCAACCGTCGCGCCCTCTTCAACAGTGACATTTGAGAAAAGTACAGAAAAATCAAGCTTTCCGTATACATTACAGCCGACCGTAACAAGCGAATTTTCAACATGTGCGGTGTCGGCAATGTACTGAGGCGGAAGTCCTGCAGTAGAGCAGTATATCTTCCAATTAGGATCGCTGAGGTCGAGGTCTATCTTGGGGTTTAAAAGGTCGAGATTTGCATCCCATAGAGAATCTATAGTTCCGACATCCTTCCAATAGCCTTGGAAACGGTATGCCATCATCTTCTGAGAGTCACCGAGCATTGCGGGAATAATGTTTTTTCCGAAATCGTTGGACGAATCAGGATTCTGTTCATCCTCGCTCAGATATTTTCTAAGCTTATCCCAGGAGAATACATAAATTCCCATAGAAGCAAGGTTAGATTTAGGCTCTTTCGGTTTTTCCTCAAACTCGTAGATGGTTCCGTCCTCGCGCGCATTCATAATACCGAAGCGAGAAGCCTCCTCATAAGGCACCTCCATAACCGAAATGGTGCAGTCCGCTCCCGTTTCCTTATGGTAGTCAAGCATCTCTGCGTAGTTCATTTTATAGATATGGTCACCCGACAGTATAAGAACATACTCGGGATCATACCTCTCAATAAAGTTTATATTCTGATAGATAGCATTCGCCGTTCCCTTGTACCAGCCTGCGCCATCGGTCGACTGATAAGGCGGGAGTATATGAACTCCGCCTGAAAGACGGTCAAGATCCCACGCCTTTCCGCTTCCGACATAGTCGGCAAGTTCGAGTGGCTGATACTGGGTCAGTATGCCGACCGTATCAATTCCCGAATTAGTGCAATTGGAAAGAGGAAAATCTATAATTCTATACTTTCCGCCAAAAGGCACGGCAGGCTTTGCAATTTTCTTTGTCAAAACTCCAAGTCTGCTTCCCTGTCCTCCTGCGAGCAGCATTGCTACACATTCTGTTTTTTTCATAGAACTCATCCCCGATACAGATTATTTTATTATATTTAGTATTCCGAAACCTTATGAATTAAAAGTTCGGACTACTAAAAATATTCTTTATCATTCTTTATATTATAATAACAAATCTGAACGATTTTTTCAAGTGACTTTTGTTAAAATTCCAAAACGCCAATACAACTTTTACTACACCTTTTGTGCAGTTTATACAATTTTCGCCCTTTTGTTACACTATACCAACCTTTTACAATTATCTTGCGCCATATTCATAGATGTGGTATATTCAAATAAAAGGCGGTGTAAATTATGAAAAACACAAAAATTTGTCCCAAGTGCAGAAGTACAGGCCTTGTCCGTATTGATGGATATGCCGGCGCATACGGAACAGGCAATAATATCATGGTAGGCTCGAGCATATTCTCGGCGGTAGAGGTCAACAGATACATCTGCTGCAGCTGTGGCTTTACAGAAGAATGGATAGACCCCGAGCAGATAGAAAAGGTCAAAAACAGTAAAAAAGCAAAACAACTATAAGCAACGGGCAATGAGCTCAAAGGAATTTCAAAACATTCACTACAGCATATAAACAAAATTTGATGATGAAAATGTTTTCTTGAACGAAGACAACAGAAGATAAACAGATTTTGTGCAGGAGTTGTTTTCTCCTATGCCAAAATGCAATTAAGTGCATTTGCAGATAAGCATAAACCGATGCAGAAGATGTTTTCTTCACCCGAAGATGTATCGAGTATACCTCGAAGGGTGAAAAAACATTTAAAAAGAGACCTACATTTGTAGGTCTCTTTTGTTCTGCGCCGTTTATTTTTATCTTATACCGTAGTTTTGAAGAATGTAGTCCATATCCTTGTCGCCGCGGCCTGAAAGATTGATAAGGACAGAGCCGTGTTCCAAACGCTCAGCCAGTTTCATACCGAAAGCTACGGCGTGGGAGCTCTCTATAGCGGGGATTATGCCCTCAAGACGGGCGAGTTTAAAGAAAGCGTCTATCGTTTCATCGTCGTTTATAACATCATACTTTACTCTGCCGATCTCCTGCAGGAAGGCATGCTCGGGTCCCGAAGATGGGTAATCAAGTCCGCTTGCAACCGAGTAAACGGGGGCAGGCTCTCCGTTTTCGTCTTTGAGCATAATGCTGTTGAATCCGTGCATAATGCCCTCAGTGCCGTATTTAAGGCTTGCGGCGTGGTCGCCAAGCTTTTCTCCGCGGCCTAAAGGCTCGATTCCGTAGATATCAACAGGATCATTAAGGAATCCTGCAAAGAGTCCTGCCGCATTTGAGCCGCCGCCGACACAAGCAACTATTGCGTTCGGCAGATGTCCTGTCATTTCGATAAACTGTTCACGTGCTTCAATTCCGACAACGCTCTGGAAATCGCGCACCATCATCGGGAAGGGGTGGGGGCCAAGAACCGAACCTATGCAGTAAATTGCGGTTTCATATTCCTTGCTATAGGCATCAAATGCCGCATCAACAGCCTCTTTAAGTGTCTGAAGTCCGTGTGTTACTTCAATAACATTAGCGCCAAGTATCTTCATACGAGCTACGTTCGGAGCCTGCTTCTTTATATCGACAGAGCCCATATAAATATCGCACTCGAGACCGAAATAAGCGGCGGCTGTGGCAAGGGCAACGCCGTGCTGACCGGCTCCCGTCTCTGCAATGACCTTTTTCTTGCCCATATACTTTGCAAGAAGAGCCTCGCCCATACAGTGATTTAGCTTGTGTGCGCCCGAGTGGTTTAAATCCTCACGCTTTGCATAAAGCTGAACCTTTCCGCCCAGAGCATCCGAAAGTCTTTCAAGATGAGTAACGGGAGTAGGTCTGCCCTGAAACTCCTTTCTGATTCGTCTGAGCTCTGCAATAAACTTTCTCGACTGGCAGATTGAATAATAAGCCTCGGTTATCTCGGCCATTGCGGCTTTCAGCTTATCCTCAACGTAAACTCCGCCGTATTTGCCAAAGTATCCGTCCTTATCGGGATAGTTGTTAAAATAGGTGTCAAAATCAACATTATTTATTTTCATTTTTATTTCCTCCAAAAATTTTGTTTCAGTTTTTACAATTTACCTGAAACGCCATCGGCGAACCAACAAAAACATAAAATCACCTTTACAAAAAATAAAATCTTATCCCCAACATAAGGGACAAGACTTAAAAATCCTGCGGTACCACCCAAATTGATGAAAAATCATCCGCTCTGCGCTGTACTATCATACAGCCCGTGATATAACGGTCACCCCCGTCAACTGCTACTCGAGACCTACGCTCTTTCGGTTGCCCTCATAAGTCCATTCGCCGAATGTTTCACTACTGTCATCCCACCGCCGACAGCTCTCTTTGAGTTTTACAACCCGGTTACTACTCTTAATCATAGGTTTTATTTGTTTAATACATATTAGCACCAAAAAAATAAAATGTCAATAGGAATTTAAGGGAAAGGTGCTTGCGGACATGACCTTGACAAAATTTTACAAATCGTATAAAATATTTTTACATAACTAAAGGAACTGATAGCGGCTATGGATCACAGACAAGTTTTTACAAGACGAGAAATAGAAAAAGATCTGAAATATACCTATAGGAGAGGCTTAGGGATATCGATCGGTATATTTCCGCTGGTGGTCATACTCTGGCTTCTTGTTGTGTCTATGCTTAGTCTATCGAGTAAAGAAATTTTAGAAGCCATTGGCCACCTAATTTTAACGATATTATTCTCAATTATCGACGTATGCGAAATTCTTTATTATGCTATCAAAGTTTTTACACCCATTAAATACGAAGTTGTAACCGACACCTTTGAGTATCAAACGGAATATTTTTCAAGGTGCGCCGCCCATCTGACTTTTCAATTCAAATGCTACGGCGAATATTTAATCATCCAATCCAGCAGAAATATGGAGCGTTATTACCGATGGTCGAAAGACTGTCGGCTATGGGGTAACCAATTCAAAGACTGCGCACAACGCGGCGAAGAATTTTATCTCATAATCGTAGACGGAAAGATACACTATATTTACAGCACACGGATATTCAAATTCGTAGAAGCCCAGAAAAAACAATCCTTTACCTAACAAACAAAAAGCCACAGACTGAAAAGTCTGCGGCTTTAGTTTTGTCTATTAGTCGTTTACGTAAGGAAGAAGAGCTACCTGACGTGCGCGCTTGATAGCAGATGTGAGAGCTCTCTGGTGAGCTGCACAGGTGCCGGTTGCGCGACGGGGCAGGATCTTTGCACGCTCAGAAATGAACTTGCGAAGACGAGCTACATCCTTGTAATCAATGACCTCAACACGGTCAACACAGAAGTGGCAAACCTTCTTATGAGGTTTTCTGCGCATAGGTCTATCCATTTTCTCCATTATTAACGCCTCCTTATAATATTAGGGCAGTAGGCTAACGATAACCAAACTCGTTACGCCTGAATAATATTAATTTTTCGCCCGAACTTGTCTCTTCGTTTGAAATACCCCGTATTCCTGTACTCCTCGACTTCGCCGGAACAAAAAATTTCTAATTATTCAGGTCAAAGAGTTTTTTCGCCTTAACTTACGGCTATAAATACATAAGATTTCAACGGACTATTCGGATGTTAAGGCGGCAAAACCGCAACATTTTGGTTCTCGCCAGCCTAAAAGTGATTAAAGTTAAATTAGAACGGTAAATCGTCATCGGCCCCGCCCGAGAGGTCGGTGAATTCGGATGCACCTGCGTTCGAGAATGAAGCAGGAGTCTCAGTAGCGGTAGCAGAAGCTCCGTCGCGCTTGGACTCTACAAACTGTACGTTGTTTGCAACTACCTCGAATGCAGTACGGTTCTTGCCGGTTTCTTTGTCGACATAGCGTCGGGTCTGGATAGAGCCCTCGATGCCGATCATACTTCCCTTCTGGAAGTACTTTGTTACGAACTCAGCAGTCTGGCGCCAAGCAACGATATTAATAAAATCGGCTTCTGCTTGCTCGCCCGCCTTATAACGGCGGGAAACTGCTATGGAGAAGGTTGTTACCGGAATGTTGCTCGGTGTATAGCGAAGCTCCGGATCTGCGGTAAGTCTTCCCGTGAGAACAACAAGGTTAAACATAGATTTTTCTCCTTCGTAAAATTACTTTCTGGTGGTCATAACGCGAAGAACGCCTTCGGTAATACCGGCTACACGCTCAAGCTCAGCAGGGAACTCGGGAGCGCTTTCAAAGGTAGTGAAAACATAGTAACCCTCAGCTTCATCGTTAACGAGATAAGCAAGTCTGCGCTTGCCCCAATCGTCAACGTTCACGACGGTTCCGTTTTCAGCAATAAGGTTTGCGAACTTCTCTTTGAGTTCGTTAACCTTTTCCTCACCCTCAGCTACAGAGTAGATAAGGCATGCCTCATACTTATTAGTCATTTCGTTGCACCTCCTTCTGGACATTTGGCCCTATAATTTTTCATATAGAGCAAGGGGCTAAAGATGATAAAATTTCATTAGCTATAGTATTATAACAAAGAGCCTTTACAAAGTCAACCTTTTTTATCTTGAAAAAACGAAGCAATAATGTTATACTAACAGCAAAGGAGTGGTTTTATGCTGCTTGCCATTGATATAGGTAATACAAATATAACTCTCGGTCTTTTTGAGGATTCGATACTCCGTATGACGGGACGTATCGCGACTGACTCAAAAAAGACTTCAGATCAGTATGCTATTGAAATAAAAGATATCTTCACGCTGCACGGCGAAGATGTATCCGAGATCGAAGATTGTATAATCTGCTCAGTAGTGCCTGTTGTAGGCTCTGCTATAAGCGCGGCGGTTGCTCTGCTGTGCGACACTGTTCCCCTTATGCTGGGCCCTGGCGTCAAGACAGGACTTAACATAAAGATAGACAACCCCGCTCAGCTTGGTGCTGACCTTGCCGCGGGCGCTGTCGGTGCTTTGGCAGAATACACGATGCCATGTATAATAATCGATATGGGCACAGCTACCACCGTATCTGTGCTTGATAAAAACGGTTGTTTCCTCGGCGGTGCTATTGCAGCAGGAATGAAGCTGACACTGAACGCTTTGGCATCAGGCACTGCCGCCCTCCCCTCTCTCAGTGTTGGGGTCCCTAAATCGGTCATCGGTCACAATACCGCCGATTGTATGCAGTCGGGTATAGTTTACGGAACCGCGGCAATGCTTGACGGTCTTATTGAACGAATAGAAGACGAACTCGGCGAGACTGCAACCGTTGTTGCTACGGGTGGTTTAGCCCGAGAGGTCATAACCTATTGCAAAAAGGACATTATATATAATGAGAATCTTCTTCTAGACGGTCTGCGTCATATTTACGAGAAGAATAACTAAAGTAATTACCGCTTTTGCGGATTACAAATAAATGAACTGCACCATAACGCACTTTTTGAAAGAGAATAGTTTAAGATTAAGGCCGAAATGATTTTATTACATTTACATTTGTCGGCATTGCCGACACTTTAACTCTTCACTTTTCACTAAGCAAAGCGCCTCGGGCAGTATCGGAGGAGTATTTTATGTCAAAAACACAAAAACAAACACAAATGCTTGCAGTAAACGGCGTTCTCGCAGCACTTATCTGTGTCGTTTCGTTTCTGCCGCTACGGACACTCGGACTTGAAATAACCTTTTCAATGGTCCCCATCGCTATCGGCGCATGTCTTTTCGGTCCTGCGACCGGCGCAGTATTAGGCGGAGTATTCGGCATCGTATCATTTATCCAGTGCGTAACAGGATACAGCGCATTCGGAGCTATGCTGCTCAGCATCAATCCGCTTTATACTCTGCTTGTTTGCATTCCTACGAGAGTTCTCGCAGGTTGGATAACGGGTCTTGTTACAAAAGCTATGGACCGACCCCAAAATTCCAATATTCCCGCGCTATCTGTCGGCAGCTTACTTGCGCCAATTCTTAACACCGTTTTCTTTATGTCGGCTATCTGCATTTTCTTTTACAGCACCGACTACATTCAGGGTTTTGCTAATGCACTCGGCTCAACCAACCCGTTTATCTTTGTAATCCTCTTTGTGGGAATCAACGGACTCGTTGAGATTCTTGCCGGCGCTCTCATCGCTTTGCCGCTTTCGAAAGCGCTTTCAAAAGCTTTGAAGCGTTGATTTAAATTTATTTTCCGTCCGATAATTTATGTCGGACGGTTTTTTATGCATTGTTTTTGATATATTGTCAATTTTTTCACGTTTTTCGAAAAAACTTCTTTATTTTTTAAAAAAAGTGTGATATGATTAGTTGCTGCCTATATTTATATAGGTTTGTTCATTGTGTAAAAAACAGACTAAAGTCTGAAAATTCAGGAGGTAAAATTATGAGCCACAAGTTTGTCTACCTTTTCAAAGAAGGCGACGCATCCATGCGTGAGCTTCTCGGCGGTAAGGGTGCTAACCTCGCAGAGATGACCAAGATTGGTCTTCCTGTTCCTCAGGGTTTCACCGTAACTACTGAAGCTTGCACACAGTACTATGAAGACGGAAGAAAGATCAACGATGATATCCAGGCACAGATTATGGAATACATCGACAAGATGGAAGAGATCACCGGCAAGAAGTTCGGCGATAAGGAAAATCCCCTTCTCGTTTCGGTTCGTTCAGGTGCTAGAGCTTCAATGCCTGGTATGATGGATACCATTCTTAACCTCGGTCTTAACGAAGAGGTTGTTGAAACAATGGCTGCAAAGTCAGGTAATGCACGTTGGGCATACGACTGCTATCGTCGTTTCATCCAGATGTATTCTGACGTTGTTATGGAAGTTGGTAAGAAATACTTTGAAGAGCTTATCGACAAGATGAAGGAAGAAAAGGGCGTAACTCAGGACGTTGAGCTTACTGCTGACGACCTTAAGGAGCTCGCTACACAGTTCAAGGCTGAATATAAGTCAAAAATCGGTAAGGACTTCCCGACCGACCCGAAAGAACAGTTAATGGGCGCTGTTGAGGCTGTTTTCCGTTCATGGGACAACCCCCGTGCAAACGTTTACCGTCGTGACAACGATATTCCTTATTCATGGGGTACCGCTGTTAACGTACAGATGATGGCATTCGGTAATATGGGTGACAACTGCGGTACAGGTGTTGCCTTCACACGTGACCCCGCTACCGGTGAAAAGGGTCTTATGGGTGAATTCCTTACCAATGCTCAGGGTGAAGACGTTGTTGCCGGTGTTCGTACTCCTATGCCCATCGCTGAGATGGCTCAGAAATTCCCCGCCGCTTTCGACGAATTCAATAAGGTTTGCGCTATTCTTGAAGACCACTACCGCGATATGCAGGATATGGAATTCACCGTTGAAGACGGTAAGCTCTATATGCTCCAGACCCGTAACGGTAAGAGAACAGCTAAGGCTGCTCTCAAAATCGCTTGTGATTTAGTTGACGAAGGTATGATCGATAAGAAACAGGCTGTTGCTATGATCGATCCCCGTAACCTTGATACACTTCTCCATCCTCAGTTCGATGCTAAGGCTCTTAAGGCTGCTGTTCCTGCAG
>JAZQER010000020.1:0-15287 GCA_045539095.1 Acutalibacteraceae bacterium
TTGACTCATTCCTAAAAAACTAGCGTTTTTTTGTCTGAATTTGTCCTTAAATTTACTCAATGATTTCTCATCAAAATTGTCGGGTCCAATTTCTTTCTTTTCTTTGTCGTTGTTTAATTTTCAAGGTCCGTTTTGTGCTCCGCTTTTCGCGGTGCCAGATTATAATACCACAACCGGTTTTTATTGTCAACACTTTTTTTCAAAAAAATACAAATTTTTTTCGAATTTTTTTGCGACCCATTTTTTGCGGTTTTTGCTTATATACTATGTCCAAAACTGTGGCATTTTATACCATAATTTTACGCAATTTTTCCAAAGCCTTCTTTTCTTTTCGAGAAACCTGTACCTGAGTTATACCTAAAATAGATGCTGACTCGGTTTGGGTCTTCTCACCGAAATAGCGCAACAATATAATTTTTCTCTCAATCTCGTCAAGACTGTTGATTGCTTGTTCCATCTCCATTCTTCCGCAAATTCTTTCTTCACAAGAGTCAACGGGTATCTGAATCTCCCCTACCCCGTCTTCATCATCAATAGTCAACGACATCACTTGGCGCGACGCACAGATAGCTTCGGTTATTTCCTCCGCGCTGACACCAAGTTTTTCGGAAAGCTCAGCTACTGTCGCAGGTTCTCCGGTATGCTTTTCTATATATTCCCTTTCTCTCGTTACCTTTAGCGAAAGTTCTTTAAGCTTTCGGGAAACCTTAACTGCTCCTGTATCGCGGAACTGTCTTTTTATCTCACCCATTATCGACGGCACAGCATATGTGGAAAAGCAAAGTCCTCTTGATTCGTCAAAACCATCTGCCGCTTTTGTAAGCCCGACACATCCCGCACCAAACAAGTCATCATACTCAATACCTCTGCCTACAAAGCGTTTTGCACAAGCATGGACAAGATTGATATTTTCTTCAATTAATTTATTCCGATCGCGCATCATTTTTCACGCTGAGAATCTTACGTAAGGTAATAGTAGTTCCTTTACCCTGTTTAGAGGATACACGAAGAGAGTCCATAAAGCTTTCCATAACCGTAAAACCAAGGCCTGCGCGTTCACCGCCTTCTGAACTGTATAAAGGCTCCATAGCCTTTTTGATATCCTCTATTCCACAGCCCTTGTCGCGAATCTTGATGCGGAGAATACCCGTATCATACTGTTCACAGGTTATGTAAATATCCCCAACCGTATTTCTGTAAGCGTGAACTATACAGTTTGTAACAGCTTCCGACACCGCCGTCTTTATATCGGAAATTTCTTCAATAGTGGGGTCGAGTTGTGAAGCAAAGGCCGACACTACCGTTCTTGCAAAGCTTTCATTCGCAGATTTTGAAGGAAATTTCATTGAAAACTTATTTACCACTTTCATTTTTACTTCTCCTTTTCAATTTTTGCAAGTCTCTCAATACCCGCAAGTTTCATTACCTTATATATATTGGGCGGTAAATTTGTGAGGTTGAGTTTCGCACCGTTTTTTTGCAGTTTTCTGTACCTTCCCATTACTAGGCCTATTCCCGAGCTGTCCATAAAAGATACTCGCGAAAAATCCATAATGAGAAGTGACGGCATATAAAAATCAATCGCCTCGTCAATTCTTTCACGAATCTCCTTTGCAGAATGATGATCAATCTCGCCGTCGAGTCTGGTTGTAAGCAGCTCTCCGACAGAGGTTATTTCACAAGACATAACGCACCTCCGTATAAATTTGGGAAAATTTGTATATTACTTATATAATATACCCTTGTCCGCAAATTTTATGCAGAAGTGCGCTGTCGATTTTTAGTATTTAAATGTGTTTTTAAGCTTTTCTCTGATCGCCCCAGCAAGATATAATGAACCGCAAACGAAAATAGGTTTATTTTGCTTCGATATTTCTATTGCCTTTAATATTGCCTCGTCATAAGAGCCAACGGCAGTAACATCCTTACAATATTTTAAAGCCAACTCTTTCAGTTCCACAGCCGAGATTGTTCTGTTATTCTCTTTAACGGTGACGGTTATCACCGAGCAGCAGAATGGCAAAATCTTTTGCAAAAAACGCTCACAATCTTTGTCCGCCATCATCCCGAGTATTGCTACAATACTTTTATCACAATTTTTCATAAAAGCCGCCAATGCATCAGCGCCGTTCGGATTATGGGAGCCGTCAAGCACAACGAGAGGCTTTTGGCTAATAAGCTCAACTCGAGCAGCAATAGCAGCATCTGCAACCCCCTTAACTATATCTTCGTCTGACACCATGCCGACGTATTTCGCTGTTTCGATAGCAGTCAACGCATTGTATATCTGATGCCGTCCGACCAGCTTTGTCTTATACTCAGTATCCTTATATATAAAACGGTTACCTTCTACAGAAGATGAAATAATCTGTAGTTTATTACAGTCGGGCAGAATACAGTTTTCCGACTTTTCTCTTATTACCCTAAAAGCCTCCACTTCCTGCAGTGGGTAAACAACCGCGGAACATCCATTTTTAATAATACCGCATTTTTCAGCCGCTATTTTTGCAATAGTATCTCCAAGATAATCTGTATGGTCTAAATCTATTCTGGTGATTACCGAGCATAGCGGCGTTTTTATTACATTAGTGGCGTCAAATCGGCCGCCGAGCCCAACCTCAAGAATAACGATGTCGCAGTTTTGCTCTTTAAAATAAAGAAAGGCAAGCGCCGTAATAAATTCGAATTCGGTAACATGAACACCCGTGTTTTTAACCACTTCGCTAAGGCTGGCAAGCGCATTTTTTTGAATATACTCGCCGTTTATCTGTATTCTTTCGCGAAAATCTACTACATAGGGAGAGGTGTAAAGTCCAACCCTCATTCCCGCTTTCATATATATTTCCGAAAGCATTGTGCAGGTCGAGCCTTTTCCGTTTGTACCCGCAACATGTATGAACTTAAGTTCATTTTGCGGATTACCAAGCGCACAAAGCAACTGAGATATCCGCTCAAGTCCGGGTATAGAGCCAAAGACCTGAAGAGAATGTATATATTCTAAAGCTTCATTATAATTCATAATTTACTCCAAAATAAGGCTGACGGTAATCGTCAGCCTTAAACGCTAAATTTGTGACTTGATTTTTGAAATACTTTCTTCGAGCAGTGTTATTCTATCAAGAGTCTTAGAAAGCAATTCTCTCTGCTGATTAACTACCGCTTCGGGTGCTTTTGCAACAAAACCGGGATTATTAAGTTTATTCTCATAGAAGCCTTTATCCTTATTTGCGGCTTCAAGCTCCTTTAAAAGACGTTCAAGCTCTGCTGCAAAGTCAACAAGCTCATTGAGCGGAATATATACCTTTGCACTGTCGGTTACGACAAGAACCGCATCAGGCATATCAAAATTATCTCCTACCGAAACTTCGCTTCCAGAAGCCAGACGGGTAATGAAAGCTTTGCCAGCCTCAAATATAGATTGGGACTCAGTAGCAATAAATATCTGAGCTTTTTTAGAGGGCGGAACATTCATTTCGCTTCTGCGGTTACGGATAGCCTTAATAACCGCGATAACCTTTTCAAACTCCTCTTCCTCTGCACCGAATGCAAGAGATTCATCATATTTAGGCCATTTAGACACCATAATAGCATTTCCGCTGTGAGGCAGGCTCTGCCATATCTCCTCAGTGATGAAAGGCATAAAAGGATGGAGCAGTTTTAAGATGCCTGTGAATACGTGAACGAGCACAGCTCTTGCTATATCCGCGGCAGATTTATCGTCACCATTAAGACGAGCCTTACAAAGCTCGATATACCAGTCGCAGTAGATATCCCATATAAAATCGTAAAGTTTGGAAACCGCAAGTCCAAGTTCAAACTTTTCGAGATTGTCGGTAACTTCCTTTACAAGGGTATTGTATTTTGAAAGCACCCACTTATCCTCAAGAGCTAGATTTTCAGGTAACGGCATCTCTTCGTCACTTTCAAGATTCATAAGCAGGAAGCGCGCAGCATTCCAAATCTTATTTGCAAAGTTACGGCTCGCCTCAACACGTTCGGGAATATATCTCATATCGTTACCCGGAGTGTTGCCTGTTGCAAGTGTGAAGCGCAGAGCGTCTGCGCCGTACTTCTCTATCTCTACAAGCGGGTCTATACCGTTACCGAGTGACTTGGACATCTTTATACCGTTAGCATCACGGACTATACCATGGAAGAGTACCGTTTTGAACGGAACTGTGTCAGTATATTCAAGTCCAGAGAATATCATTCGCGCAACCCAGAAGAAAATAATATCGTATCCGGTAACTAATGTATCGGTAGGATAGAAATATTTAAGGTCGATATTCTCCTCAGGCCAGCCGAGAGTTGAGAAGGGCCAAAGGGCCGATGAGAACCATGTATCGAGAGTGTCCTCGTCCTGAGCAATACTCTCGCAACCGCATTTCGGACATTTTTCGGGGTCGGTACGGGAAACGATTATCTCACCGCAGTCGGGACAGTACCACGCGGGAATTCTGTGACCCCACCAGAGTTGACGGGAGATGCACCAATCCTTGATATTCTCCATCCAGTTAAAATAAATCTTTTCAAGACGGGCAGGTATGAACTTTATGTCACCGCTTCTGACCGCTTCAATAGCGGGCTTTGCCAGAGGCTCCATCTTTACAAACCACTGCTTTGAAATTCGGGGCTCTACTACAGAGTTGCAACGGTAGCAGGATCCGACATTATGCTTTATGGGTTCAATCTTGACAAGGAAGCCTGCGGCATCAAGGTCAGCAACAATAGCCTTGCGAGCTTCGTAGCGATCCATTCCCGCATACTTGCCACCGAGCTCGTTAATCTTGGCATCGTCGGTCATAACGTTTATAACCGGAAGAGAATGACGCAGACCAACCTCATAGTCATTGGGGTCGTGCGCAGGTGTAATCTTAACAACACCTGTACCGAAATCCATTTCAACATAGGAATCGGCAACTATAGGTATTTCTCTGTTCACAAGAGGCAGTATTACCGTTTTGCCAATAAGGTGCTTATATCTTTCGTCATCGGGATGAACAGCAACGGCAGTATCGCCAAGCATAGTCTCGGGCCTTGTTGTTGCAAGATTAAGATATTCATCTGTTCCCTTAATTGGATAACGCAGATGCCAGAAATTTCCATCCGACTCGTTGTAAACAACCTCTGCGTCGGAGATTGATGTGAGACAGTGGGGGCACCAGTTGATTATTCTTTCACCGCGATAAATAAGGTCTTTCTGATAGAGTCTTACAAAAACCTCGCGCACTGCATTTGAACAGCCTTCGTCAAGCGTAAAGCGTTCTCTGTCCCAATCACATGAAGCGCCAAGTTTTTTAAGCTGACCAATGATTCTTCCGCCAAACTCTTCTTTCCAAGCCCATGCGCGCTCTAAAAAGCCATCGCGTCCGAGATCCTCTTTTGTGAGACCTTCCTTTTTCATAGCCTCAACGATCTTCGCTTCAGTAGCGATAGATGCATGGTCGGTACCGGGGATCCAAAGTGCTGCTCTTCCCTGCATTCTGCGGAAACGGATGAGAATATCCTGAAGAGTTTCGTCAAGCGCATGTCCCATGTGAAGCTGACCCGTAATATTCGGTGGCGGTATAACTATTGTATAAGGTTCTTTATTTGCATCAACCTCGGCGTGAAAATACTTTCCGTCAAGCCAGAATTTGTATATTCTGTCTTCAACCTCGCCGGGATCGTAAACTTTAGCTAAATCTTTCGCCAAAATAATCCCTCCAAATCAAACCTAATCATATAATAAAAATGATACTTTGTCAAATAATTCCTTAAATAATTGTTAATGCAAAGGGTATATTAGTTTTGTCGGCAATATTCAAAAGCGTTTGCAATTAAGCCGATATCTCCCGATAAGCCAACAGGCTTCTCGGGAGATTGCTTTTTTAAAATGTCAACTGCTCAACCTCTCCTGCCCCTTGTGTTGCGCCTGCGCTAGGCAGATTTCTCGGTCTGAAGCGGTGAGCTTTGTCGAGGGAACCCTCATCGTAGACCTTGACCTCAAACATTCTTTGTCCGCGTTTTTGGGTCATTACCATAATTCCGCCATTATCCTTAGTGGCTTTTGCGGGAATCAAAGCAGTGTTTACGAGCATAGATCTGCCGTTTGTTGATGTAAGCAACAGGTCACGCTCTTCCTCAATATAGAGAATAGTGTGTATCGGGAACTTTTCGCAATATGCTTTTATTAGCTTTTTACGGTTGGTCTTGGTTTCATAAGATGAGAGCGGCACTTTTGCAATACGTCCGTTCTCAAACGCAAATATCATATATCCCTTGTATTCGGACAGTACCGCCATATAAAGCGGTGACTCACCTTCTTCAAACTCAAGCTTTGAGGGTACATAATCGCCAAGGACGCTCGCTTTGGAATCACTGAACTCTGCGGTTTTTGACTTATATACCTGATGCTTGCTTGTAAAGAATAGCAACTCTGCGGCGTTAGTCGATTCAACCGTCTGGGTTAGGATATCTCCCTCTTTGAGTTTTTGTTCGCCGCTCATACGAAGCGACTGGGGAGTAATTTTCTTGAAATAACCGTCTTTTGTATAGAAAAGTGTTACAGGAGAATTGTCAACAACTCTTTCTTCCTCTACAGGCGCATCGTTATCGACCTCGACTATAGCTGTTTTTCTCGGCTGACCGTATTTATCTGCTACCGCTTCAAGCTCCTTAATTATTATACCCAACTGTTTTCTTCTGGAATCAAGAACTGACTGCATCTCTTCAACCTGTTTTTCAAGGTTTTCAACATCATCAAGTCGTTTGAGGATATACTGTCTGTTTAAATGACGTAACTTTATCTCTGCTACATATTCAGCCTGCACCTCATCTATGCCGAAACCGATCATAAGGTTGGGAACAACTTCCTTTTCCTCTTCGGTTTCGCGTACAATCTTTATCGCCTTGTCAATATCAAGAAGTATCTTCGCAAGACCTTTTAAAAGATGCAGTCTTTCCTTAGCCTTTTGCAAATTAAAGTATACTCTGCGTTTGACACATTCATTTCTGAAGGCCACCCACTCCGATATTATCTCTTTAACACCCATAACACGAGGTGAATTTGCAATAAGTATATTAAAATTACAACCGAAAGAATCCTCAAGCGGTGTGCTCTTAAAGAGTTTCTTCATCAACTTATCGGGATCGACTCCGCGTTTTAGATCGATAGTGATTTTAAGGCCTTTAAGGTCAGTTTCGTCACGGATATCGTTTATCTCGGTTATCTTTTTCGCCTTGACAAGCTCGATAACCTTTTCGATTATCTGTTCGGTTGTGGTGGTGGGAGGAATTTCTTTTACATCAATACAGTTTGCCGATTTGTCATAGGTATAGACGGCTCTTACCTTAAAGCTTCCTCTTCCCGTTTTATAAATTTCCTCCATCTGCTCTCGGTTATAGATAAGCTGTCCGCCAATAGGAAAATCGGGTGCTAAAAGGGTGTCCGCAACATTGATGTCATTATCCTTGATATAGGCAATCGTTGTGTCGCAGACCTCTTTTAAATTAAAGGGGCATATCTGACTTGCCATACCGACCGCGATACCCATATTAGCATTGACAAGTATGGACGGAAATGTTACGGGGAAAAGCGTAGGCTCTTTCATTGTGGCGTCATAGTTGTCCACAAAGTCTACCGTGTCCTTATCGATGTCGCTGAATAGCTCGGCAGAAATTGGAGCGAGCTTAGCTTCGGTATAACGTGAGGCGGCATATGCCATATCACGTGAATAGGCTTTACCGAAAGAACCCTTCGACTGAACATAAGGATGCAAAAGAGCCTGATGGCCTTCCGACAGACGCACCATCGTTTCGTAGATGGCGGCATCTCCGTGAGGATTAAGCTGCATTGTGCGTCCAACGATGTTGGCGCTCTTGATAGTGGGGCCCGTGAGCAGACCCATATTATACATTGTGTAGAGAAGCTTTCTGTGAGAGGGCTTAAAGCCATCTATTTCAGGAATCGCTCGTGAAATAATAACACTCATAGCATAGGGCATGTAGTTGGTACGAAGAGTCTCTGTTATCTGCTGTTCAACTACCGTTCCTGCGCCTGAAATATAAGCATCGGGCACTTTCACTATCGGTGCTTCTTCATTTTTCTTCTTTCTTGGAGCCATTAAGTTTTCTCCTTTATATTAAATATCAGTTGATACGTTACTCTAACTTACGTCTACATCATCAATATAGAGCCAGCCGTTTTCTGCAATATAATCTTTTCTTCCCTGCAGGTTGTCACCGAGTAATAAGTCGAACATAATTGAGGTTTGCTCGGCATCTTCTGGTAACACCCTTATCAGTCTTCTCGTGGCAGGGTTCATAGTAGTCAGGTTCATCATATCGGGTTGGTTTTCACCAAGTCCTTTTGAGCGCTGAATTGTATACTTCTGACCGTCAATCATTTTAAGAATATCATTCTTTTCCATTTCATCATATGCAAAATACGGCTTTTCTTTAGTTTTAATTTCGTAAAGAGGTGTCTCTGCAATATAGACCTTGCCCTCATTTATAAGGGTTGGCATAAGACGGTATATCATAGTTAAAATCAAAGTTCTTATCTGAAATCCGTCCACATCGGCATCGGTACATATTATTACCTTATTCCAGCGAAGATTATCCAGATTGAAGGTTGATAGGTCTTTATTTGCTCTATTCTTTACCTCAACACCACAACCCAAAACCTTAATAAGGTCGGTTATTATCTCTGATTTAAATACTCTTTCATACTCCGCTTTAAGACAGTTGAGTATCTTACCGCGGACAGGCATTATCGCTTGAAACTGCGCATCACGGGCAAGCTTACAGGAACCGAGTGCCGAGTCACCCTCAACTATAAATATCTCGCGCTCGTTAACATCGCGGCTTCTGCAGTCTACAAACTTCTGCACACGGCTTGCCATATCGTTAGAGGTCTGAAGTGTCTTTTTGATGTTAATACGCTCTTTTTCACTGCGTTCGCGCGAGCGCTTATTTATAAGAACCTGATCAACAATTTTATCAGCTTCGGATTTGTTCTCAATAAAATAGACCTCAAGCTGATGTCGGAAGAATTCGGTCATCGCTTCCTGAATGAATTTGTTAGTTATTGACTTTTTGGTCTGATTTTCATAGGAAGTAAGGGTTGAAAAGGAAGAAATAACAAGAGCAAGGCATTCTTCAACATCCTGAAAGGTAATTTTAGTTTCGTTTCTTGTATATTTATTCTGCTGCTTAATATAGGCATCTATCTGATACACAAATGCGTTTCTTACCGCCTTTTCGGGGGCACCGCCGTATTCAAGCCAGCTTGAGTTGTGATAATACTCCTTTATCTGCTTTTTGTTTGAGAAGCAAAGAGCAGCGTTTATCTTTACCTTATATTCGGGCTTGTCCTCACGGTCGCGACCCTTTCGTTCGGTATGCCATGTCTGAACAGAGGTAAGCTTTTCCTCGCCTGTGTGCTCTTCGATATAATCAACAATACCGTTCTTATAACATATCTCGGTCTCGATAAATTTGTTTCCCTGCTGTTCGCGGAAAATAAATAAAAGTCCGTCATTTACTACCGCCTGACGTTTCAAAATATCAATAAAATAGTCAGTAGGAATATTTATATCGGTAAATACATCGAGGTCGGGCTTCCATTTGGTTTTAGTTCCCGTATCTCTTCCGATGTAGGGTTCTTTTTTAAGTCCGCCTACATTGAAGCCCTTTTCAAAATGGAGATTATACTTATATCCGTCTCTTTTTATCTCGACATCCATATACTCGGAAGCAAACTGAGTAGAAGCAAGACCGAGACCGTTAAGTCCGATAGAATACTCATAGTCTCCGCCATTATTGGTATTATATTTGCCGCCTGCATAAAGTGTTTCAAACAAAAGCACATAGTTATACTGCTGTTCTTTATTATTGAAGTCAACCGGCGCACCTCGTCCAAAATCCTGCACCTCAATAGAGCCGTCAGTAAACTTTGTGATGATTATCTTTTTACCATAGCCCTCACGAGCCTCGTCTATAGAGTTAGAAATAATTTCAAAGACGGAATGTTCGCAGCCGTCAAGACCGTCCGAGCCGAAAATAACCGCGGGACGAAGTCTGACCTGATCAGGCCCTTTCAGTTGTTTAATACTGTCGTTGCCGTATTCCTTAACAGTCTTTGCCATTTGGAATCTCCTTTGTATATAATTATATTTATTATATACCATATATTGTATTTTCGTCAAGTTTTATAAAATAAAAAACCGCCTATCTTGTCGATAGACGGCTATTTCGATCTTATATACCCAAATAGGGTGCAGGGTTATATCTTGTTCCGTTAATTATAACCTCAAAATGAACGTGGTTTCCTGTGGACTGACCCGTTGTTCCGACCTCTGCGATAAACTGACCCTGAGAAACCTTGTCGCCCTTCTTCACGTGAAGCTTTCTTGAGTGAGCGTATCTTGTCTGCACTCCGTTTCCGTGGTCAATTATAACATTGTAACCATAGTCATTATTCCAGCCTGCAAAGGTAACTGTTCCAGCTTGAGCGGCAAGTATCTCTGTGCCTGCGGGAGCAGCAATATCCAGACCTTTGTGGTTTCTTCCGTCGCCCCAATATGAGGTAATAACTCCCTTTACTGCAAGAGGCCATACGTAACCCTTGGTTGATGCGTTATGAATAACGGTAGAATAAGAACTCTTTCCTGTTCCTACAACCCTTACCTCGCTAACAGGCTCGGTAATGACCGTATCAGATACTATCTCGCAAGAAGTTTCAACCCCGTTTACATAGGTTATAATTTCTTCCTTCTGATTAACACCTTCAACTCCTGCAGTTGTAACGGCAATATAGCCTGTTCTTTTACTGCTTGTTCTTGTAGTTACTGTTTCATAAGGTACGGAATAAGTAGAAGTCTTGTTAACGGTGGTAATTACCTCAAGACCTTGGATGCAATTTACTATCTCCTGCTCGGTAGCTACTGCACTATCATCTAAATAAGCGTTATTATAAGTAAGGTTGTTTAATAAACGGCTTGTACACTCAAAGCCTTCAATATTATACTCAGCGCAATGTTCCTTAATTACCCTTTCTACCAAGCTCTTATCTGTAACGTAGAACTTCTTTTCGCCGTCAACACAAACGACAAATCCGCTGAGAGCCTCGGATGAGTTTGCAAGAATTGATGATGTCAACTGCTCTGCAGTGCTTCCGTCGTTTCTGAATGTGAGGACAGGTACAAATGTCGGAGCTGTAAGTTCAAAATCCGACATGTCATCTGCTGCTACCGCTTGCTTGGCAAGCTTGTTCGCTTCTCGATATACCGAGATATTATCAATGCGCGCTACCTTCTCACCGTTATATACAACATCGAAAGAAAATCTCATTCCGCCGCAGAATAAGCTTATAATCATAATCACACAACCAACTGCGGACAAAACAACCATTTTTGAAGCTTTATTCATTTCTTTTACTCTCTGCAAATAAGAGAATATTAGAGCTTTGATAAAAACCATTCCTTTCAAAAGGTTACATCCTTGTAATCAAACAACATCTCTATTATATCAAAAAGTTACAAAAATGCAACCTTTTTGCTTTGTTTGTAACTTTTGTTGGTTGTTTATAACAAGCATTAAGGTTGCATTTTATGCATAATATCTAAAATAGTGTCATTTGATTCGTATCAGGTAGAGAATCAAGCACTCCCATATCGGAAAGTCTTTGAACTACCGTCTTGGAAACACCCGCTTCGGCCTGAAACTCCTGCTTTGAAAGGTAATTTCCGCTTTGAGCAGCCGCATATAGGGCATCTGCCGCCTTATCACCTACGCCGTCAAGCGCTACAAAGGGCAGACGCATCTTGCCGTCCTCAACGAGGTATTTTCTGCCGTGTGATTTGGTAAGATGCAAAGGCAATACCTCTAATCCACGTTCGAACATCTCATTAAAGATGAGCATATTTTCATAAACATCAAGTTCCTTTTTGGTGGCTTCCTTGCCCTTGAGCTTAATATTACGGATATACGCTTTTACGGCATCCTTACCCTTGAGTATGGTCTCAACATCAACATCTTCAGGACGGGCTGTAAAGTATGCACAGTAGAACTCTATCGGACGGTAGACCTTATACCAGCCGACTCTGATAGCTGCCGTAACATAAGCTGCGGCGTGGGCCTTCGGGAACATATATTTTATCTTGCCGCAGGATTCGATATACCACTCAGGTACACCAACCTTACGCATATCCTCCTCCATAGCCAGCCAGTCTTCTTTCTGCACTTTGCCTTTTGCAACAAGACCCTTACGTACCGTTTCGGTGATCTTAAAGGCTCTTCCCTCTTCCATACCCTGATGAATAAGATATACCATTATGTTATCACGGGTACCGATAACCTCTGAAATAGTGCAGATGCCCTTTTCGATAAGGTCCTTGGCGTTACCAAGGTAAACATCGGTGCCGTGAGAAAGTCCCGATATCTGAAGAAGGTCGGAAAAATTCTTAGGCTTACAGTCACGAAGCATTCCGCGAACAAAAGAGGTTCCAAATTCAGGAATACAGTAGGTACCCGTTGTCGAATCAATGGCTTCGGGTGTAACACCAAGCGCTTCTGTCGAGCTAAAAAGGCTGTAGACCTTGGGGTCGCTCATCGAAACCTCGCTCACGGGTATCCCCGAATATTCCTCAAGATACTTATATGTGGTCGGGATAACGTGACCAAGCTCATCAAGTTTTAATATAGTGTCGTGGATGGAATGGAAATCGAAATGAGTAGTGATAACATCCGAATTAACATCATCGGCAGGGTGCTGAATCGGGCAGAAATCGTATATTGTCTTATCGCGCGGCACAACTATCATACCGGCGGGATGCTGACCTGTTGTCTGCTTTATCTGCGCCTTTTCAACCTTTCCGGCTAAACGGTTAAGCTCTGCATTAGAGAGAATTATACCCTTTTTCTCTGCGTAAGCCTTCGAAAAACCAAATGCTGTCTTTTCAGCGACGGTGGAAATAGTTCCCGCTTTGAAAACGTTTTCGCTTCCGAAAAGTGTCTCGGTATATTTTTGTACCTGAGTCTGAAATTCATCTGAGAAATTAAGGTCGATATCAGGAACCTTATCTCCCTTGAATCCGAGGAAGGTCTCAAACGGAATATCGTGTCCGTCGCGGTGAAGCAAAGTTCCACACTCAGGACAAGACTTTTCAGGGAGGTCAAAGCCCGATCCCACACTTCCGTCAGTAAAAAACTCGCTGTAACAGCACTTAGGACAAACATAATGCGGCGCCAAAGGATTTACCTCAGAAATGCCCGCCATTGTTGCAACAAAGGACGAGCCAACAGAACCTCGAGAACCTACAAGATATCCGTTTTCCTCACTGAAGGCAACCAGCTTTTGCGCTGAAATATACATTATCGAAAAACCGTTGTTAATAATTGCATTAAGCTCTTTTTCAAGACGCTTTTCAACTAGTTCAGGCACTTTTTCACCATATGTAGCGTGAGCCTTTTCCCAACACAGTTTGCGAAGCAACTCATCAGATCCCTCTATAACCGGCGGGTAGTTTCCGTCGGGTACGGGGATAACATCGCCATCCACCATATCGGCTATCGTATTTGGATTATCGATGACAAATTCTTTCGCACGGTCACCAAAATAATCAAAATCCGAAAGCATTTCCTCGGTAGTTTTAAGGTAGAGCGGTGCCTGATTATCAAAGTCGTCATATCCCTGGCCCGCCATAAGGATCTTACGGATTATCTCGTCCTCTTTTTTAAGGAAGTGGACATCTCCTGTAGCCACAACAGGCTTGCCAAGTTTATCTCCTATTTCAACTATCTTACGGTTAAAATCTTTTATTACTTCGAGGCTCTTTACATGGCGGAATTTATTTGGTGTGACCTCACCCGTCTTTTCGTTTCTTTTATCGGGTTTAGAGGATTCACGCACCATAAATTCATTGTTGCCGAGCGGCTGAATTTCGAGATAATCATAGTAGTTTGCTATCTCACAAAGTTCTTCATCGCTCTTACCCTCAACTACCGCCTTATAAAGCTCACCCTGCTCGCATGCAGAGCCGATTATCAGTCCCTCGCGATATTTATCAAGCTCGCTTTTGAGGGTTATAGGTCTTTTAAAGAAATTGTCAAGATGAGCTCCCGAAACAAGTTTATAAAGATTTTTAAGTCCGACAAGGTTTTTGACAAGGATTATCTGATGGTTTACCTTACCCTGCTTATAAAGGGATGAAAACTCCGTTCCGTACTTTTCATCGTTAACAAAATACGACTCTACACCGTATATGACCTTGAAGTCGCCGCCGCTCTTACGGATAGCCTTTACCTCGCCTGCGGCAGAAGGATACGCCTGAACAACACCGTGGTCGGTGATAGCGATAGCCTTATGTCCCCAGTTATATGCCTGGCGGACGATATCTGCACCCGAGGATACAGCATCCTTTGCAGACATATTTGTGTGGCAGTGAAGTTCGACTCGCTTCGTGCCGTCGTAATTGTCCTTTTCGGTATATTTTTGTAGCTTCGCAATAGACTTCGGCTTAACTATAAACTCCTTCTTATATGTATCGAACTCATATACGCCGTTAACAAGGATATAATTTCCGTTTTTGATATCTTTGAGCTTGTCCATATCCTTAGGGTCTACGAACATACTGGCTGTCAGCGAATTGGTATGGTCGCTGAAAGAAAACTCAAGAATATTGGAATTCCCACGTTTTGTCTTTATACTTCTGACTTCTACTCCGAAAACCTCACCCCAGCAGGAAACGAACTTGTCGTCCTCGGTAACTTCAATCATAGGCTTGGTCTTATCGTCAAGACGTCTGCCCCAGAAAAGCTCTGCGCTCTCAAGGTACACGGGAAGTCCATTGGCAGGCTTGTAATCATATATCTTATGCGGTTTTGGCTCTGCCTTTTCAACCTTTTTAGGCTCTGGCTGCGATACCTCTTCTATTGGCGGCGGCAGTAATTCCTCTGTTTCAGTGACTCCTATGAAACTGATAGATACATCCCTTGAAAAACGATCCTTTACCGTTTTTTCGAAAATCTTATCCGCTCCGATACTTAGAATGGTGTCAAGTCCGCCGTATTTAAGCTCAACCGTGACTGAGTCACCCTCTATAGTGACTTTAGCCTTGTTAAAATATCCGTTAAGAATGGAATACTTTGTTTTAATTGCTTCAATAAGATCAAAGCACGCCTGTTCACAAAAAGATAACGGACTGTATTCAATATGTACCTGTACCGCTTTAAGACCAAGCGTAACAGTTATATCCGATTTAAAGGCAGCAACAAAACTTGTCGGTATATAGCCCTCGGAAAAG
>JAZQER010000021.1:0-3135 GCA_045539095.1 Acutalibacteraceae bacterium
TTCCCCACAATGAAGCCTTTGGACTAATATAGTTCGAAGAAATCCAGTAGTTATGCGGGTTTTGGTGGGTTATATCTTCAAAAAACCACGCCACTACGCCAACTACTACGCCAATTTTCACAAAGAAATTTGCAAAGAAAAGTCACTATGATAGACTAAAAGATCAAGCGCCGTGCGGTTTGCACGGCGCTTTCTTCGTTCATAACGAAAAATGCTGAAGCATATGACTGCTAAACTGTTTGTCCATGGCTTGATAAACATCAATAGCGGCAGGGAGATTTGTTCTCTCTGCCGCTTTTGAATTTTACATCAATTTTACACGGATATGATTACCAATTTTACACCCTCGCTGTAAAATAATCGTAAAATGCAGGTAAAATGCGTTTGAAGAGTAGATTATAAAGATATGAGGTTATGTAAATGGACATTTTTGACGTACTTACGCTCATAGGCGGACTATGCTTATTTCTTTTCGGAATGAACCTTATGGGCGACGCTCTGGAGCGAAGCGCAGGCAGCAAACTTGAAATTATGATCGGCAAGCTAACCACAGGCAAGCTTGCAGGTCTGCTCACCGGTCTTGGTGTAACCGCCGTTATTCAGAGTTCCTCTGCTACAACGGTTATGGTTGTCGGTTTTGTAAACTCAAAGCTGATGTCCTTAAAGCAGGCAATTCACGTTATTATGGGTGCTAATATCGGTACTACCGTTACAGCGTGGATTTTGAGTCTTAGTGGCATTTCGGGCAGTAATATGTTCCTGAAACTGCTGAAGCCTTCTTCTTTTACGCCTATCCTTGCACTGATCGGCATTATCCTTGTAATGTTCACCAAGAGCAACAAGAAAAAGGATATTGGTGTGGTTCTCCTGGGTTTTGCCACCCTTATGTTCGGTATGGAAACAATGACCGATGCGGTTTCCGGTCTTAAAGAAATTCCCGCATTCCAAGAGATGTTCCTTATGTTCAAGAATCCTATTCTTGGTGTGCTTGTAGGTACAGTACTTACCGCCATTATTCAGTCCAGCTCTGCCTCTGTTGGTATTTTGCAGGCACTTGCGGCAACCGGTGCCGTTTCCTACGGTGCGGCAATTCCGATTATTATGGGACAGAACATCGGCACTTGTGTAACAGCAATGATTTCTTCCGTGGGCACAACAAAGAACGCAAGACGTGCGGCACTTGTGCATTTATCCTTTAATGTAATCGGAACGATTGTATGCCTTACCGGATTTTCTGTTGTAAAGGCGGCTTTTGCTCCTGCGCTATTGAATGACTCTGCTACCTATGCCGGTATTGCAACGGCGCACTCAATATTTAATATCGTATGCACCTTGTTGTTGCTTCCTATGTCGGGACTTCTTGAAAAACTAGCATATAAACTTATTCCCGATACTGAGCAGGTTGAAAAAGCATCCGAGCTTGATGACAGACTTCTTTCTACCCCTGCCATTGCTTTGGAATGCGCATATAACCTAACCTGTGATATGGCAAAGGTTGCTACCGATGCGCTGACGATGGGTGTAGATTGCCTTGCCGCTTATGACAAAACAAAAGCTGAAGCAATTCGTGAAGCGGAAGATAAAACCGATCACCTTGAAGATGTTATCGGCAGCTATCTTGTGAAGCTGAGTATGAGGCAGCTTAATGAAAACGAAGGTGCAATGGCATCAATGCTACTGAAAGCAATCGGCGACTTTGAGCGTATATCCGATCACGCTGTAAACATTCTTGAATCTGCAGAAGAAATGCGTGAAAAAGGAATCGTCTTCTCGGAAGGCGCAAAAGCAGAAATGGATTCACTGTGTGCGGCTACTAACGAAATCGTTACACTGTCTTATAGCGCATTTGTTGAAAATAACGCTGAACAGGCAAATCTTGTAGAACCCCTTGAACAGGTCATTGACAGAATGAAAGAGCTTCTCCGCACCCGTCATATCGACCGCTTGCGTGTGGGTGAATGCGGTATTGAAGCAGGCTTTGTATGGAGCGACCTTATTACCAATATGGAAAGAGTTTCTGACCATTGCTCCAACATTGCAGGTTGCGTTATGGATATCAAAGAGCAGAATATGAATCTGCACGAGTCCTTAAAACTGCTTAGAAGCGACAATGAGTTCTACAGAGAAAAATACACGGAATATACCAAAAAGTATCTTTCCTTTGTATAAACCATTTTAATGTGAGGAACTAATAATCATATCGCCGCTTCCACGTGAGGCGGCGCTTTTCTTTTACTCCGAGTTTACACCGATTTGGTTACGGATTTTACAGAAGACAGGTAAAATGTAACCGTAGTTGAGAGAAACGACAAATAAATGCAAATAATAAATCAAAAGGAGATTTTTAAGATGAAAAAGATTATTAGTTTACTCACAGTAGCAATGTTGTTTCTTTGTGCGCTTACCGGTTGTGGCGATAACAAAGAAGCAGTCGCAACAGACGGCTCCACCTCCATGAACAAGGTCATCGGCGCTTTGGGTGAAGCCTTTGAAGCCGACACCGGCATTACAGTAACTTACAACGCTACCGGCTCGGGCGCAGGCATTCAGGCGGTGCAGGAAGGCAGATGCGACATCGGCCTTGCAAGCCGTAACCTCAAGGACGAGGAAAAAGCAAACGGACTTGAAGGCACAATCTTAGCTTATGACGGTATCGCCATTATCGTAAATCCTAACAACCCCGTTTCTGACCTCGACGTAGAAACCATCGCAAAGATCTACACCGGCGAAATCAAGAACTGGAAAGAAGTCGGCGGCAACGATGCTGAGATCGTGCTTATCGGTCGTGAAGCAGGCAGCGGTACAAGAGATGGCTTTGAGTCCATTACCGATACCGAAGATAAATGCAAGTACCGTCAGGAACTGACCTCTACCGGTGACGTTATCACTACCGTTGCGAGCAACCCCGATGCAATCGGTTATGCTTCTCTTGCTTCTGTTAAGGATACTGTAAAAGCTCTCACCGTAGGCGGTGTGGTGCCGAGCGAGGAAACCATCAAAGACGGCAGTTATGTGGTACAGCGCCCCTTCGTTCTCGTAACCAAGAAGGATGCAACTCTCTCCGAAAGCGCTCAGAAGTTCTTTGATTACATTACTTCCGAAGCAACAAACGAGATCATCAGCGGCGCAGGTGTA
>JAZQER010000022.1:0-16826 GCA_045539095.1 Acutalibacteraceae bacterium
ACCAATTAAAAACTTTTTTCACTAATATCACCTAAAAATATTTATTAAAAGAAAGGAGTTGCTTAAATGCAATCTTTAAATTTTGAAACAACATTAACTAATTTAGCCGTATTAAACTCAACCGCTACCCAAACGGTTGCATCAATAAATCAACAGTTTTCTACAGTTAGTGAAACAATTAATTCTTCTTTAGTCGTCAATATAACAAACGCTATAAATGCAATCGTTATGTTGGAACAATCGGCAATCAACAGTAGTATTAACATCGGCACCGCTTATGCGCAAGCGCTAAGTACTATCAGCACACAAGTTCTTAATACCCAAGTTTTATCAGATACAGCGTTTTTAACAATGTCCAACAACGCTATTCTTTTTACTACAACAGCATTTAGTGTAATCGCCGGTGAAATGCTTGCTCTAGAAAGTGCAATGAATTTCAGCTTTATGAACATTGATATCAACTCAAAAACCGCTTCAGAAGCTATGAAGTCGTATTTTACTCAGGCTATGCTGACCATAGGATCACAGATGATGCTGACAGATTTGTCAATAGCGGCAACTCTTACAAAAATAAATGAACAATTTTTTGTTGCCGCTAATAATGCTATGTCTTATTTTTCTGCCGCTGCAACCTCTATTGCAGGAAGTATGAATGAAATAGACGATGCTACTGTAACAAGTACACAAAATTCAAGTGATGGCTGGTTAAAATGTTTTGATATCACTTCTAAAACTATAAGCACTATTTCAGGTGGACTTAATATTTATAAATCACTCAAAGATATCTTAAAAACAACTGGTGATGCAGGTAAAAATTTTACCCAAATTTTAAATATAAACACAGGAGTTCAAGCCACAAATACCGTTACCACAGCAACCGCCGGAACGACTGCATCCGCGGCTTCTTTAAGTGTGTTGGCTTTTGGTGGTGGAATGTTAACTATGGGCGCAGGTGTTTTACTTGCAGGCATGGCTCTTGCCTTATTAGCAAAAACTGTCTTTAATTTCTTAAAAATGAGCGGAATATCAACAAACGGCGTAAAAGCTTCTGATTTTAATTTAAGTTTTAATGTACCCGGGCTCGCCACCGGTGGTTTTCCGTCGATGGGGCAGATGTTTATTGCCCGTGAGGCGGGACCCGAGCTGGTCGGTACTATTGGCAGCCGAAACGCAGTCGTTAACAACGATCAGATAGTAGAGTCGGTATCCTCGGGCGTATACAGAGCGGTCTGCGCCGCGCTTTCGAGCGGACAAGGCTCGGGCGGCAAGGCGGTCATCACGCTGGACAAGAAGGTACTCGGTGAATTTGCCATAGGATATATCAACGGAAAAACAAGAGAAACGGGCTTAAGTCCGATATTAGTATGAGGTGAATAAATATGAATAAACTGAATAATCAATATACCATTGACGGCACTGCCATCTATGAGCCGCATTTACAGATGAGCGAAGCGGTGGAAAGTATGCTTGACGAAAACTCGGGCACCACCGACGACGGCGTTATGCACGTAAGATGGATAAGAGCCGCCGTACATAAATTTACTCTTCAATATAATATTATGACCGCGGCAGAATATGACTATATGAAAAATCTGCTGCTTGGAAAGACCTTTGTCTTTAAATATCCCTACTGCGGGGAGCAGAAAGAGATAAACGCATACTGCACCTCGTACGGCGGAGCTTTGTCTCAGACGGCAAACGGCGGCGGAATATACACCGCGGTGCAGTTTGAGATAAGCGAGCTGTAAGGAGGTCTTCTTGTGGATAATATTATATATCAAAACCTTTTTGAAAGCAACAGTTTTTCGCTTAACGATTCAAATATTCAGGGCGGTGTGACGCTTTCACAGTCGGTTAACAGCGGAGAGTCCCTCGCGCTCGGCAGCTGCTGTGCGGCAAAGGCAGAATTCAGTCTGCTTGACCTTGAGGGTCGCATTACGGAGTTGTACGGGGTGGAATTCCTTTATACCTACTGCGGAAAGCAGATCGGATATTTTACGGTTGATTCAGCCGAACACATTAAAAATATCGGTTGGAACGTAACGGCATATGACCGAATGATGAAGTTTGACAAGATAGTTGACGGTTTTGTCGACGGTCTTTCGGGAAGCTTTACGCTGAGAGAGCTTTTTTCGGGTCTTTGTGAGTTTGTCGGAGTACCGACCTCGCCGCGCCCCTTTACAAATGAAGAGCTGACCTTTTATAAAAACTTTGAGGGCAGTGATATCAAGGGTCGCGATATTCTTTATTGGATTGCCGAGGCGGCGGGCTGTTTTGCCGTTATAAATACAGACGGTGAGGCAGAACTGAAATTTTATGAGGGTGCCGAGGGGCAGACAGAAGAAAATACCATAACAAACGCAGATTACATCAGCTACTCGGTCAGCGATTTTTCGACTCCGCTAATAAATAAGCTTCAGATCCGTTCAAGCGAGGATGATATCGGGATTGTCGTTTTTGACGAGAGTTTAGACGAGGAGAGCGAATTTAACGCCTATATTATTGAGGGAAATCCTCTTTTCTATTCCGGCTCATCAGAGCAGAATGACAACCGAGAGACTATCGAGCAGGCGGCAAATGCAATTCTTAACAAGATAAAGGCATTTACCTACCGACCTTTTGAATGCGAAGTGTACGACTGTGAGAAGATACCCCAAGTGGGCTCTGCTGTTTCGGTAAGATCACCCGAGGGTGAGGTTTTCAGTTCAGTTGTAATGAGCAGGACACAAAGCGGAATGAAGATATCTCTTTCGGCAACAGGAACCGCCGAATCGAATAAACTGACAAGCGTGAACATCAGCATCAGGCAAAAAAACAACAAGACTAATGAGCTCAAACGCACTCTGGATAGCACTATATCAACGGTCGCCGCGCTTAACGACAGCAACAACACTCTTAAGACGGTTGTCGAACAAACAAATAGCTCTGTCGTTACTTATATTTCTAAAACAGCCGAGCTTCAAAGTGCGCAGAACAGCCTTTCTGAGCGAACGGACAGCCTTGAAAATAAGGTGGAGTCAGGTGTACCAAAGGTTGTGACCACCTCTGTCACAATCGATGAGAATGGAATCACGGTAGGAAAAGACAACAGTACTATGAAAACGATGACGACTCCCGACTCGTTTAAGGTACTGGATAAATCAAATAACGAACGCATCAATGTTTCACCCGACGGCACAAAGCTTCAGAAAACAGTTATTGAGGACGACCTTACGGTCGGCGCTATTAAAATGATTAAGAGAGAAGACGTTGGCATAGATTTCGTATACATAGGAGGTAACGACTAATGGCACAGTATATAAGTCAGACGATGACCACAAGTAATCCGAGGGTAAACTATCGGATCGTCGTCACCACAAAATCCCAAAGCGTAGAAAACAACTCTACAACTATGAACGTTCAGGTTCAGGCGTGGCGTAATAACTCAGGCTACACCACCTCAGGCTCCGGCACCTGCTACTGTAAGATACAGGGTACTCAGTATTCAAACACGGTCTACGATTCTCAGAAGATAACCGAATACAGCTACACTGTGCTCTTTACAAAGGATATAACGATCGCCCACAGCAATGACGGAAGCTGTACTCTCAGCCTTTCGGCATGGATCGATCACTATGCCTTTTCAACCAGTGAACAAAGCTATAGCGTCGCTTTGCCGACCATACCGAGGGCAAGTCAGCCATCCCTCAGCGTATCGCAGTTCAATATAGGCGACCCTGTCACGATATATACCAACCGAGTAAGCAACAGCTTTACACACGATATATTCTTTGCGGATAAGGACGGAAACTATTAGCAGATAGCGACGGGGGTCACGACCAGTCATAAGTGGGACACCACCGCAGAACTTTACGAGGAATGTCCCAACAGTCCTAGTTTTTCTTCAAATATAATTGTGAAGACCTATAACTCAGGCAATCTTATCGGCGAAAAGAAAACACCTTTTACCGCGGCTGTCACAAATTCAGAACCCCTTTGCGGCAATGTCACATATACTCAGACAGACCCGAATGTTTGCGAGCTTGTAGGAAACTCGTCTGACATTATAACGAACAGATCGGTCCTTCTTGTGACATTTTCGTCCTGCGAAGCTAAGAACTTTTCTTCGATTTCAAAATACTGTGTTCAAATAGGCGAAAAAATCTATGAAAGCAATGCGAGCGAATTTTCTGTTTCCGACTTTTCCAAAGCCGACAGTATCATCTGCTGGGTCAAAGACAGCCGCGGCTTTACCACACCCGAAAACAAAAGAGTATCTGTTGCGCTCGGAGCTTTTTACGACTATTCCCCGCCGGCCATCAATAACATTCAGCTAAACCGCGAAAACGATGTATATGAAAAAACATATTTATCCTTTACCGCAAACGTTTCAGAGATCATCGCCGATAATCAGGCTTTTTACATAACATTAAAATCCAAAGAGAGCGGCAGCGACACCTGGAGCACACCCTTGTATATCGTTAACAATAATAACGCCGATATTAACTATTCTTACAGCGCATTGATCGGAACCTTTGATATAGATAAAAGCTATGATTTTGAGCTGACCATAGGCGATATGCTTGACAAAAACACTTATAAGGTTTTCCTGCCATCGTCAAGGCCCGAGCTTTCAATCAGAAACAATATGGTCGGTATCAACTGTATACCCACCTCCGGCAACGGTATGCTGCAGATAGACGGCAAAAATCTTCTCGATCTCGTGCACCCCGTCGGCTCGGTCTATATGAGCACCGAAGCAACCTCTCCCGAGACGCTTTTCGGTGGAAAATGGGAAAGTATAAAGGACAGATTTTTACTCTGTGCCGGAGATAGTTATGTGGCAGGAAGCACCGGCGGTGCCGCAACGGTAACTCTGCAAATTGCAAATATGCCGTCGCATAACCACACATTGTCAAACCTCGTCGGCGGAACTGGGGGTATAAATAGTGGCGGGCATACGGTACAAAAAGGATACTATGGAGATATTGGTTCAAATCTTGCCTCAAGCTATCCAAACAATTACTCGATCTCAAGCACAGGCGGTGGACAGGCTCATAATAATATGCCGCCATATGTCGCCGTCTACTGCTGGAAGAGAGTTGAATAAGAATATTAAAATTTTTTCTTTAAGTTCACCCCTCAAAACTTGTCAGTCTGTGTCCACCTATGTCCGTTCGTGTCCTGATTTTTCAAAATCGTGTCCGGTCATGTCCGTTTTTTCGCGTTTTATGTCCACCCATGTCCTGATTTTTTTCGCTACAATATCAGCGTCGGGAGGTGAGCCGAAGTTTTGAAAAAGAAAAAAGAGCTCTCGGACGAGCTGCAAAAGCTGCTCTGTACGAAAGCTTCAAAGGAGGAGACCGAAAAGCTAAAGGAAATGGATATAAGTGTAAAAAATCCCACGCGTATGACGGTCATCGCGGCATCGCTTTATAAAAAGGCGGCGGGCGGCGAGCTTTCGGCAATAAAGGAGCTTCTATCCATTATCGGCGTGGGGACGGCTACGGGAGGTGTTACCCTTGTCGATGACATCGGTAAGCCTTAAAGCCCTCGTTGGCGGCGGATATGACGAGTTTTGGAACTGTCAGAGCCGTTATAGGGTACTGAAAGGCGGAAAGGGGTCCAAAAAATCTACGACAACCGCCCTTAATCTTATATATCGCCTTTTAAAGTACCCCGAGAGCAACATACTCGTCGTGCGCGCGGTTATGAACACCCACAGAGATTCTACCTTTGCTCAGCTTAAATGGGCGCAGGAAAAATTAAATGTTTCTCATCTGTTCAAAAACACCGTATCTCCTCTTGAGATGACCTACATACCCACAGGACAAAAGATACTTTTTAGAGGCTTTGACGATGTTTTAAAGCTTGCGTCTACCACTGTAGAGAAGGGATACCTCAATTTTGTATGGATAGAAGAAGCCTACGAGATAGAGTCACTCTCAGATTTCGAGAAGCTTGACCTCTCTGTACCTCGCGGTCAGATCCCCGACTCCCTTTTCAAGCAGACGACCCTTACCTTTAACCCGTGGAGTGAAAAACATTGGCTGAAAGCGAGGTTTTTCGATAATCCCTCGCCCGACACCTCAGTATTTTCGACCAACTACCTTATAAACGAGTTTCTGGACTCTACAGACTGCGCCGTTTTCGAACGGCTAAAGGCTCAGCATCCCCGCCGATATGCCGTTGCCGGACTCGGCGAGTGGGGCATTGCAGAGGGTCTTGTTTATGAAAACTGGTCTGAGGGCACAGTCGACACTGAGCACGGGGAATGGAAGTCTTTTTTCGGACTCGACTACGGCTACACCACCGACCCGACAGCCTTTATAGCGATAAAGGTGAACACAGAAAAAAAGATGATTTATGTATTTGATGAGTTTTGCCGACACAAAATGCTGAACTCAGATATTGCCACAGCTATAATCGCAAAAGGCTACGGCAAAGAGCGCATACGTGCCGACTCTGCCGAGCCTAAAACCAACGATGACTTGAGGCGACTGGGGCTCTCACGGCTTCAGCCCTCAGTCAAGGGCCGCGACAGCGTTATAAACGGAATTATGAACATCAGCGAATACACCATCATCGTAGACCCTAAATGTAAATACACCTTGTCGGAGCTTTCTTCCTACTGTTGGGACAAAACTCTTCCCAACACACCCGAGGACAAAAACAACCACCTTATGGATGCTCTGCGCTATGCTTTTTATGATGTTAAATCGTCAGGTGCTCCAACAAGAAAATTTTACGAAGCGAAGGGAGGTTGGAATGTATGATACTTCTTATCACGCTTTTAGCCTTTCTTTCGGGGTATGCTCTAGGAAAACGAAAACCTAGAGCACAAAAACTGCACCGCTCTGTCAACAGGGTGGGAGATGTGCGCGGTATAGGCGGTTTTCTCACCTATGACGGAACCGAACAACATTAACGGCTTTGCCGCAATGAAGAATGAAAAATGAATAATTTACGTGTCTGAGACACTATTTACAATTTGTGCCGAGTGGCATACCGAAACTATACATTATTCACTATTAATTAATTTTTTTGGAGGAAATCATTTATGGATGAAAAAGTAAATTCTGAATCGGCCCTACCAGAAGCCGAAAATAAAGATTTACAGAAGGAGACCGAGGCTACCACACCCGTATCCGATCCCCAGAGCGACGCTTATCTTGAAATCAAGTTTAACAAAGAGCTCATAAAGCTTGACCGCGAGTCTGCCGTTACTCTGGCGCAAAAGGGAATGAAGTACGATCAGATTTCGGAGGAATATGAATGGCTAAAAAGACTGAGCATTGAAAAGCTACCCGAAGGAATCGAGCGTATAAATAAGGAGTTTCCTGAGATTTCCTCAGCCGATATGCTCCCTGAGGAGGTAAAAACAGCCGCAAAACTAAATGGAACAGGACTGCTTTTCGAGTACCTTCTTTACGAGCACAGACAAAGACGGGCCGCCGCGGAGGAAGCGCAAAATCAAACCTTTATCGCCAATACCACGACAGGCTCACTGTCGGCAGATGACCGGCAGGACCCCGCCGCCGCAGAGTTTTTACGCGGCGTGTGGGGGAAATAAGTTTCCAGTGATCACTGGTCATTGGTTACAAATTTTACATAAAAATATTATTAAAGGAGAAGTTTTATGTCAATCAATTCTATTAGTTCAGCAGAGATGTATTCCGGCGAGCTGGACCGAGTATTCGAGGCAAAGAGCGCCACTGCTTTTTTTGCAGATAATGCTCTTCGCACCAAGTTTGTCGGCGCAAAAACTGTAATTATTCCCGACGTTGATTTCGAGGGACTTGCCGATTATGACCGTAACTCTGGTTTTTCAAACGGAGCAGTATCGGTCTCCGGCACCTCTTACACAATGACAATGGATCGCGCGCGTTCGCTCACTATTGACCGCGAGGATATGGATGAGACCGGTATTGCGAACCTTGCCGGCAAAGTGCTCGGCGAATATGTCCGCACAAAGGTTGTGCCCGAGTGCGACGCTTACACCCTTTCGAAGCTCGGCTCCACAGCCGAAACTAAGGGCAACCTTATAGACGGCGACCTTGCAAAGCCTTATGAGGCCTTTGTAAAGCTTGTAAATCAGGTACAGTCGGTTGCAGGCTACGACGAAGAGCTTGTATGCTTCATGGATTCGAACGCTTACGCCGCTCTTATGGCAAGCGATGAGATAACCAGAGTTATCACCGTTTCCGACTTCAAGCAGGGCGAGATGAACCTCAAGGTCAAATCCATAAACGGCATCGCTGTTATCCCTGTTGTCAGCGAACGTATGAAAACTGCTTACAACTTCAAAAATGACTCTATCGGTGGCTTTGCCCCCGCTGAGGGTGCAAGCGCTATCTATATGTTGGTGCTTCCCAAGTCGGCCGCTCATCTTGTCAAGAAGACTGAAAAGATGAGAGTATTCACTCCCGAGCAGAACACTACTGCTGACGCTTACAAGTTCGACTACCGCATCTATTACGATGTATTTGTAAAGGCCGCCGCATCTGAATCTATCTGGGCTTGGATCTCCGCTCCGCTGACCGTTTCTGCTCAGCCTGAGGACATCACTGTAACCGAAGGCAGCATCACAGGCTCACTCAGTGTTATTGCCACTGCAGGCGACGGTGCCGCGGTGACCTATCAGTGGTATAAAGCTGACACCGTGACAGGCAAGGGTGCCGCTAAAATAGCAGGCGCAACCGCTTCTTCTATGGCTATTCCCAACGATCTTGCAGCAGGAGAACACTACTTCTTCTGTAAGGTAACTGCAGACGGTACTAATACCGTAAACAGTGAGGTTGCTGTTGTAACGGTCGCCTAATTAATTCCGTCTTCAACGACATTAAAGGGGTGGGGGAAGCTCCACCCCGATTTTTAACCGAAAGGATTGATCTTTATTATTAACAGTCCCGAAAAAGTATTCGAAGAATACCGTAAAGGCAGAAACTATAAATCGTCGCTTGGTAATCGCGGTCTTTACGAACAGACTGCCATAAACGAAAGGTTTTTCGCAGGCGACCAATGGTACGGCGTCGCCTGTCCCTCTGACCGTCCGCTTGTTCGACACAATGTTATAAAGCGCATTGGCGACTTTAAAATGTCTCAGCTTGTATCTTCAAAAATATCGGTCAAATATTCTGCAGAAGGCATTCCCGATACGGCGTCCGACATCCGCGCAATAGCAAAAGAAAGAAAGGTTTTAGCCGCTCGCAGCTCTGCTCTTTATTCTCCTATTGAAAGCCGAAATGAGATAGGTCTTATGATTTCTGCCCTCAACTCTTACCGCAATACGGTTGCAAGACGGGTCGGTCTTTCGGAGCTCCTGGATACGGCGCTAAAAAACGCATATGTTGCAGGCAGCGGTTTTATCTACACATATTTCGATCCCACTGTCCGCACAGGTCTCTATGCCGACAAAATAGGTGGAAAGCCGATTATGGGTGATATCGCCTGCGAGGTTATACGTGCTGAGAATGTTTATTTTGGCGACCCCTCCTGCTCCAAGCTTCAAAGTCAACCCTATATAATTCTTGCAGAAAGAAAGCCAATGTCAGATATTCTTTACGAAGCGGCTCTTCATGGGGGAATCAATCTGCCTGATATATCTGACGAGGAAGCTGATGAAAAACAGCTTTTGCTCACAAAGCTTTATAAAAAGCGATTGCCCGATGGCAGTACACGCGTTTTTGCGATAAAGGTTTGCGAAAAATTTACAGTACGCGAGGAGTGGGATATCGGAGTACGTGTATATCCCCTTTCAATGTTCACCTGGGAGCCGCGCCAGAATAATATTTACGGCGATAGCGAAGTTACCTATCTTATTCCCAATCAGATAGCCATCAACCGAATGATCACCGCTTCAGTCTGGTCGGCTATGACGACCGGTATGCCGCTAATGCTTGTAAACGGCGAGCTTGTTCCTGACGATATAACCAATGATCCAGGTCAGATAATCAGGGTATGGGGCTCCTCAGAAGAAATTAATTCAGCAGTAAGATATATAAACCCTCCCGATTTTTCAAGCGGATATAACGAATCTGTATCGACTCTTATTTCCAACACTCTTGCACAGAGCGGTGCGACCGATGCCGCCCTCGGCGATACCGACGCGCATAACACCTCTGCCATTATAGAACTGCGCGAGGCGTCCAGCCAGCCGCTTGCTCTGCTGAAAAACCGCTACTACCGATTTATTGAGGATATTTCTCTTATCTGGGCAGAGTTCTTTGTTACTATGTACGGCAAGAGGAGCCTTAAGATAAACGACGAAAATGGGACCTGGTATTTCCCGTTTGACTCGGCAAGATACCGTGACCTTCTGCTCTCAGTATCTGTCATTCTGACCGAGGCCGTCAGCAAGAGCGAGGCCGATTCTGCAGCCCTTTTGGCTTCGCTGTTTGAAAAAGGCGCCATCACATCAACACAGTATATAAAAAGACTTCCGTCAGGACTTGTGCCAGACGCCGATGACCTTATAGAACAATTGGAGGCTACAAAAAATGAAGGCTTATGATATTTTAGAGCAAGCCTCTCTGCTTGTAAGCGGTATAGCTCCCGACCAGACGCTTAAAAAAGCAGGCGTGGGATTTATTAACGCTATTTTAAACGACCTTAACCAAAAATCTATACAATCCTTATCAGACGACATTTCGTTCGACCGAGCGAGCGGGTGTACGGTGCTTATAAACGGCGTTTCTATGCTGATATGTCTGTTTCAGGGTGACGATGCGGGTCTTTCGGGATTTAATGAAGTGTATAACAGTGGAAGAAAGCGTTTTATTTCAAATGTTTCCAGAGTGAAAAACACTGTCTTTGGAGGTGAAGAGGCTTGATCTTTAAAAAGAACCTCTTTAACGAAGAATTCAGCAGAATATACCTGGATTCAAAGCGCATAAACAGCAAGGCGTTACTATTTTCAAAAAATATGTATGTAACCGAAAAGGGCCTTTCTACTCGCCCCGGTATGCGGCTGTCAGACGACCCTATTGTATTCAATCCGTGGGAATTCAGCGACGGCTACACCGAATTTTCTATTACCAACCTATGTATTGATATAAATAGAAAAACAGCTCACATAGCCGTTTCATCCGAGGACGACAGTTACAGCAATATAAACTATCATATCTGCGCTGTTTTCTCAGACGGTTCCCGCCAAAATTTAGGATGTATTACCTTTACACGCACAGATTCATATACCTTCGGTGTTCCCGCCTCTTATATTATTTACTCGGGCAAACCCTTAACCGGCTGCGGAATATATTTTCTGACCCGAATCGTTTATGGAAATATGCCCGATGACTATCGCATTTATGAGCTTTCAGAGGATATGTCCCAGTGGCACCTTATGTTGGATTCCGATTTCTATACGCCGACTGTTCTTATGAACGGTCACGGTGATTCTTCAGCAAAGGCAATATTAGATCAGGCGGTGTCGCTTTCCTCGCCTCGTAAACTTGAATCGGTTAATATGTTAAACGGTTATTACCACAGCTACTACACTACCGACGGGTATTCCTCTTCATTTTCTCTGCCCTTCATCCCTACAGAGCAAAGCCGTATCGTCTGCCGCATGGATAACAACTTCGATACATATACGGAATGGAGTATTAACGCGGGAGACAGCATATCCGATACAGTTTCTCTCGAAGGAGTCGAGCTAAGAATAAGGTGTGAGCGCTCACTAGGAAGAGTCTTTTTCGAAACATCCGGCGGAGCCCTCTATGCGCCCGCATTTTATGGAAAAGAAAATAATATCAGATTTACCTCTGACAGAGAGATTGCCTCTTCTGCTCTTAAGGTCTGCTCGATGACGCGCCTCTGCACCGCTGCCGCCTCGGTGAGCGAGGGCTCCGGTTCGGTTATGTTCCTTTCAGGAAGCAGCCTATATCCCGATGATTTTATCTGGGCTGACCCCAAATATCCTCTCTATTTCCCCGAGAGCTGCTCTTTAACCCTTTCTGAGATCGGTGGCGAAACCGATTTCACAGTGGCTTTAAACGGGCGGTTTCTTATTTTCAGAAATAAAAATATCTTTTCGGTAAAGATTTCAGCTGCCGACCGATATGACCTCGGCGGTATTATCCGCGGCGTTTCCAATTCGGGTAAAATAGCATACCCGACTGTTTCAATAGACCGCCAGATGACCTTACCCTCACCCGTTTTTACGGATACTGTAAAACCCATGGGCAACTGTATCTTATTTTACTGCAAAAACGGAAGCATATATAAAACAGATTCCTCTCTGTCGCTTACCATCTGTCAGGATTCTCTTTTCTGTGAACCTCATCTTTCGGCTGTGATGGATAATAAATATATTATTTTCAGCGATACCGACTGTTATGTCTACGATTCTAAAACAAGCGACAGTCAGTGTATTTATCATTGGAATTTCCCCGTAAGGTTTGCAGCCTCTATCAATCTAGAAGCAAAAACTGTGTTTTTTGCCAAAAACGATGACGGTTTGGTATATTCCTTCACTCTGGACGGAGACGACGACAGTTATCTCGCATCCGACCAAACGCCCGTAAAAAGTCAGCCCGTAGAGTCGTCTTTAACGCTTGAACTTATCACCTGCGACAGAAAATGCCGTCTCTATTCAGTAGAGGTAAACACAGACACCGAAAAGCCCTTCGAAATTCATCTGATATGCGACGGCAAAGAACCTAAAACCGAATGGCTGTATCAAAATAAAGCTTTTATCCATAAACCCGCAATTTTCTTATGTCTTTCGGCTGAAATTCATTTTCCGTGCAGGGCGGAGCTTCGCGATATAGGACTTAAATACTCAAAACTTTCAAAAATATAGGAGAAAATATATGTCAGTACGAAGTTTAAAATTTGATATTTGTGCAGCCACACAGCCACAAAAAAGTGAAAGGGTCTGGGGCGGAATGCAATATGAGGATAATGCCACCGAGTTTTGCTTTAGACCAAGCTCTAAGCTATTGTCGCAAGTTGGTGAAAAAGCATTTTTTCGCATTGATTTTAACGGAATATCGGGCTATGACCCTTCAGAAAATCTTTATTCTGATAGTGACGGTTATTTTAGCAGACTTCTTCCTTTTTCTATGACTCGATACGGCGGCGAAGTCGAGGTGGTTTTTGTTATAACCTCTAACGATGTTGAAATACTGTCTTATCCCATCACCGTTTATCTGACTCATGTTCAAAGAGATGCCATATCCTCAGCAGAGGTGCATAGCCATATTTCCGAAATGGAGCAGAGCGTATGGGAGCTCAATGAGCAGGCTAAAGCATCGGCAGAAAAGGCTGAAAACGCTTCCGACCAAACTGCCGAGCGTGCCGAAAATGTAGCTGCAATGCATAATGAACTTAAAAGCATCTACATCACTGCGGCAGAAATCAAGGATGTCAAAGAGGAAAGCAAAAGCCTTATTGAAGACATAGAAACCAGGCTTGCAAACGGAGAACTCAAAGGCGAAAAGGGAGACAAGGGGGATCAAGGTGCGACAGGACCCATTGGTCCGCAAGGTCCACAAGGCTTGCAAGGCGATAAGGGTGAGAAAGGTGAAAAGGGTGATAAAGGCGATGCGGGAGAGGTATCCCTCTCTTACGCAAATAACATTTTTGCTGGCGCCTTAAAAGGCTCTAAAAGCGGGTCGGCAATTTTAATTGATGATATATCACCTATAGAGCATACTGTAGGAGTTAAGTTGAGCGGCGAAAATCTATCTAATTTATCGGCAGTAAAACTTAATGTATACGGTAAAAATTTACTTCCTGTTAACACGATTGATGTGCAAGCCTATAGAAATGTTGAAATTTTTAACGGTAGCATAACAGGAACAGTCACTTTTTCTTGTGTGTGCAATTTCGAAGATGTCGGAAACTCGGTTGCTGCAATTTTCAGTCTTGTTGTTGACGGGGTAGAAAAATATGCGACCGCAAGCAGAATGTTGGAGGGTATGACTTATACAGGTACCCTTACATCAATAAAATGTATTAACTGGGCGAATGCAAAAGGCACGGCTGATAATATTCAACTTGAATTCGGCTCTGTAAAAACCGAATATGAGCCATATAATAGCAACTCCACTGAATATACATCAAGCGCAGACGGAACGGTGGAAAATGTTAAGAGTATTTATCCGAATATGACACTTACTGCCGATACCGAGGGCGTGTTAATACACTGTGAGTACAATCGTGACTTAAATAAATCATTTACAGATGTAATAGAAAGATTAGCGGCGCTTGAAGCTGCAGCAATAAATTCTTAGGAGGTATTTTATGTATTCAATAATTAAAAATGTGATCGACACTAAAAACTACGACCTCGCAGTTATTCTCCGCAAGGTCGATACACTGTGGGCAGAGGGACAGCTTTCAGACGAGCAAAGGGACGAGCTCAAAGCACTTGCGAGGGACGGCGCTGATGCAAAGGTCAGCATTGATGTATATGCAAAGCTGTCAGAGCTTGAGCAGAGGGTGCGCGCACTTGAGGGCGGCGAGGCAGAAACAGATAACATATCCGAATATGCCGCAGGTAAATATTACTACAGTGGTGATAAGGTTTTGTTTGATGGCAAGGCTTATATCTGCATCGCACCTGAGGGCGTAGTCTCGGTATGGTCTCCGTCAGAATATCCGAGCTATTGGGAGGAGATTTTGTGAGCGAGACCGTAATCGTCAGCCTTATTTCTCTCATCGGTACACTCGGCGGTACCTTCGGCGGTATTCTTGTTGCTAACCGTCTCACCAACTACCGCATAGAGCAGCTTGAAAAGAAGGTTGAAAAACATAATCACGTTATCGATCGAGTAAACGAGCTTGAAAAACAGGACGCTGTCGAAAAGGAAGAACTCAAGGTCATCAATCATCGTATTGCCGACCTTGAAGCATCAAATAAAGGAGCATAGATTATGGAATTTTTAAAAGATTATTTTGAAATCATCATTATCGGGATATGTCTTTGCGTAGGATATATTATAAAAAATATTCTGCCCGATGAAAAGATAAACCGTTTCATTCCTCTTATTATGGGAATAATAGGAATGCTAATGTCGCTCTGGATAAACGGTTTTGTGATAAGACCTGAAGTGCTGCTTTCCGGTCTTGTTTCGGGACTTGCCTCAACAGGTATGCATCAGGCTTTCAAGCAATTCATTGAAAAGGGAGAATAAAAATGTTTAAGATAGCCCTTAACGCCGGTCACGGTCTTTACACCGCAGGTAAGCGGTGTTTAAAATCTATTGACCCTAAAGAAACAAGGGAGTGGGTACTGAATTCCCGAATCTGCGAAAAAATCGAAAACATACTTTCCGATTATGATGGCTATGAGCTCATTCGTCTTGACGATGTGACGGGCAAGGTCAATGTATCGCTTAAAAAGCGTACCGACACTGCAAATAGCTGGGGCGCTCATATTTATGTGTCCATTCACCATAATGCGGGCATAAATGGTAAAAGCGGCGGAGGTATAGTTGCCTACACCTACACCTCTACCGATGATATTACAAATGAGTGGCGTTCAGCATTTTATAACGCACTTATAAAGCATACAGGACTTCGCGGTAACCGAGCAAGTCCGCTTGCTAGCGCAAACCTGCATGAGGTGCGCGAGACTAAAATGCCCGCTGTGTTGCTCGAGTGCGGTTTTATGGACTCCACGGTAGATACCCCCATAATATTGACCGAAGATTTTGCTAACAAGTGCGCCACCGCGATAAGCGAGGTACTGATATCGCGCTGCGGGCTCACTAAAAAGAGCGGTCAACCCACTACCCCCTCTGCAACCGAACTGCCCGAAATAGTATATCAGGTATACACCTCTAAAAGAGGCTGGCTTCCCAACGTTACAAATGATTCAGACTATGCAGGTCTCCCCTCTCAGCCGATACGCTGTATCTATGCGAACCTTACCGAGGGCGATATAGAGTATCAGGTGCACACCATCGGTGGAAGATGGCTTCCGTGGGTCAAAAACCGCGAGGACTATGCAGGTCTCTACGGCAAGGATATCGACTGCGTAAGGGTCCGTCTTATCGGCAGCCCCAACTACTCGGTTCAGTGTCGGGTCGCACCCATCGGCGGAGGCTATTATTCGTGGGTAACCGACAACAACGACTATGCTGGCATTTACGGCAAAAAGATTGACCGCCTGCAGATGAGAATAATTAAGAAATAAAAAAATTAAAGGAGAATCAATTAGGAGACAAGAGAACCGTCCCTCCGTCTTCCTCCGTCTTACGGAAAAAATATAAAAAGAATGACCTTGCGAAAGGTCATTCTTTTTTATTCAAACAATTGATCAATACTGATACTCAGTATCTCTGCAATAGCTTTTATCTCTTTATCATTAATCGCTCTGACCTGTCCTTCAAGCTTTGAATAACTTGTCGGGTTTATATCAACTCCAAGAGTCTGCATCTTTGAAACAAAATCCTTTTGTGAGATGCCTTTTTTCTTTCGCAGTTCTTCAACTTTTTTACCCACAATATTACTATCACCATAAGGCTTCTTACGAATCTTCATCTCAACACCTCTTTTATATTCTTTACGAGAATTATAAAAGAGATTCTGATTGACATAATTCCAAATTAGAATTATAATAAAATAATTCTAAAAAAGAATTTTGTAGAAAAAAGGATAATTATGGAAGCCTATAAGGAAATGTAGCGCGAACTCTTTATTGCTACAACAAAGGCAATCGATATCTTAGTTGAAGCACAGAAAAAATGCGAAGACCTTTATATTGAAGCAGGCGAAAAAGAAAAGGTTATAAGCATTATGGATAAATTACGCAAAAACGACTCCTGATTTCTCCTTTCCCTAAAAAAGAGAGACCGAAAGGTCTCTCTTTTTATATGTCATATAGTGTGATTGTG
>JAZQER010000023.1:0-25320 GCA_045539095.1 Acutalibacteraceae bacterium
GTTTTCTTTATTGTAGAGTCGGCAATGCCCAGCTCCTTTGCCCGCTTTAGCGCGCGGACGAGAAAAAACACCGACTGCGCCAGCACGGCGGCAATTATAACGCCCACTAGCACATACAGTATAGGATGGTTAACTGAAAATCCCATATGTTTTCTCTCCTTTAATCTATTTTTTACATTACAAATATACCCAAACTGCAAGGCATCAACCGTTTTGAAATTTGTTCAAAAGGATTTATGCCCATTAATGATGTGATTTTGGCATATTTATAGCACATCACTGCTGACAAGGTATGTTTGTTCGCAATGCAAACTATCGGGAATAGTGCTTCCAGCCTTTAATAACCTGGCATATTAAACCGCACTCTACCTACTGAGCTTTGTCAATTAGAATACGGAAGTTTAAAAAAATATAGAGCAAACTTCCATCTATAAAAATACATATTTTTCCAAAAGGTGTTTACAATAGTCAAAAAATGTGGTATACTCAAAACAGCAAAACCTAGGAGGTCCCATTATGAAAAACATTTTGACAAAATTAACATTACTTATATTAATAGTAGCTTTTGCGCTGAGCTTTTCAGCTTGCAAAAAAGATGCTAGCACCGCAACGGGTGATGCTGACAATGTGTCCTCTGCATCATCTGAAATGGCTTCACAGGAAACAGGAGTATCCTCTGAAAGCAGCGATGACGCCTCTTCGGAAAAGCCATCGTCTTCCCCCGCACCCGAATCGAGCTCATCGTCCAAGCCCGCCGCTTCCTCAAAACCTGCAGTATCTTCTAAACCAACAGAATCTCAGCCAAGCACAACAAATAAGCCTACTATAGTAGGAACATGGAGCGGTATCTTAGATATGACCGAGGCTATAAGAACCAGTATTGGAGCAGAAAATCCCTCTCTTGGCAATCTTGATTTCGATTTTAAGATTGGTGCCGTTTATACATTTAAAAATGACGGCAAATACACTATGTCGTTGAATAAAAACGATTATAAGACCAGCTTTACCAATCTTATGAGATTATCAGTAAGAAGCTCATTGGAAGATTCTCTCGAAGGTACCGGTATGACGGTTGATGAATATTTGGCCCAAACAGGTACGACGATAGACGGCCTTATAGAGCAATTCATTGATATAGATGCATTTATCGACGGCGTGGAGTTTGATATGGTCGCTAAGTATAAGATCTCGGATAACAAGCTTTATATGACCGAGTCCGAAAACGAGGAATTTATAGATGGAGAATACACTATATATGAGCTTTCAGAGACTACTCTTAAATTCACAGATGTCGTAGGAATAGAGGAGGAAGAGCTTGGCTATGTGCTCCCCCTTATTTTAACAAAATCTTAATAAAACTCATAAAACATCGGGACCCTCAAGTCCCGATGTTTTTTTAGTTGACTGTGAAGTAAAGTCGCTCTATAATTGATTTATACTTTTCCGAGAAAAATAAAAGGAGGTGGGAATATGCAGCAAAACAAAGCAATTTTCGAAGATATGCCTGTACCGCGGGCTCTGGCTACCCTTGCCGTTCCCACTATAATCAGTCAGCTTATAACCATGATATACAACCTTGCCGATACGTTTTTTATCGGCAGAACGGGCGACCCTCTGAAGGTTGCGGCGGCGACCGTTTCGTTCATATTGCTATTTATGATGAATGCGCTTGCCAACCTTTTCGGTGTCGGCGGCGGAAGCCTTATCTCACGGTTGCTTGGCGAGAAAAAACCCGAGGAGGCCAAAAAAGTTGCGGCATTCAGCTTCTATGGGGCTGTTGCTATCGCTCTTTTATATGTGTTCCTGACCTACATCTTTATGGAGCCTCTGCTTATGCTTATCGGCGCCTCCGAAAACACAATAGCCTACGCCCGTGACTACGCTTTCTGGGTCGTGACCGTCGGTGGTATCCCCACTACCCTTTCTATGACTCTTGCTCACCTTCTCCGTAGCGAAGGCTATGCCCGTCAGGCAAGCTTCGGTCTTGGAATGGGCGGTGTCCTTAACATAATTCTCGACCCTCTTTTTATGTTTGTTATTCTGCCCGAAGGCATGGAGGTAAAGGGTGCTGCAATGGCTACCGCCCTTTCAAATATCTGCGTCTTCATTTATATGTTTACGGTATTTCTTAAGATGAGCCGCAATACCTGTATGTCTGCAGACATAAAAAAAGCGTTGCAGGGCGCAAATCATTCGCTTGAGGTTTTTTCGGTCGGCTTTCCGTCAGCGGTCAACACACTGCTTTCCTGCCTTTCCAACTCGACCATCAATAATCTTATGACGAGTCACGGCGACATTCCTATGGCGGCTATGGGCGTAGTTAAAAAGATAGATATGCTCCCGATGAATATCGGAATGGGCCTTTGTCAGGGAATGCTGCCGCTGGTTGCGTACAACTACGCCGCGGGGAACTACAAGCGTATGAAAGCGGTATCGAATACCGCACGGCTTTGGGGAATAGCCTTTGCCGGTATCTGCATAATGGCTTTTCAGATATTCACAGGGTCTATCGTCCGTTTCTTTATCGACGAGCCCGAGACCCTGAGACTCGGAACTGAGTTTTTGCGCGTCGCCTGTCTTGCAACCCCGCTTATGATAACCAATGTTCAGATGAATTACACCTTTCAGGCAATGGGAAAAGGCCCCCAGTCCCTTCTGCTTGCCTCCTGCCGTCAGGGTCTTGTCAATATTCCGCTTCTCTTTTTGATGAATCACTTTTTCGGAATGTACGGCATTGTCTGGACTCAAGCTATCGCCGATTCGATTACTCTTATTATCTCCTTTTCGCTATATGCGGCGGTGTATAAAAAGTTAAAATAAAGAGGTGCGCCAATGGGAATTTTCAACCTTACCCTAAACCAGATGCTTGTAATGTTTGTCTTTATGGTGATAGGCTTTGCACTAAGGAAAACCGGCGTACTGCCTGAAAACGCGGGCACAACACTGTCTAGGTTAGAAACATATCTTTTCATGCCCGCGATGAATTTTTTCAGTCAGCTCACACGATGCACCCCCGTTACATTGCGAGAAAACTCAAGACTGATTATTTACGGTGGAGTTATTATTGCGGTGGCGGTAGCACTAGCCTACCCCTTAGCGATGGTTTTCGTGCCCAAGGCAAAGGGCGACGAAAATCGTTCCTATCAGCATAACATATATAAGTATGCGATGACCTTCGGAAACTTCGGCTTTATGGGTAATTTTATAGTTCTAGGAATCTGGGGTCAAGACGGGCTTTTTAAATATACGCTTTTTTATTTTGTTATTACGTTGGTCTGCAACACCTGGGGCATCTATCTGCTTATACCGAAGGAGCAGGGAAAGAGCTTAGGCAAAAATATAGTAAAAGGTCTAACCGCGCCGCCAACCCTAGCGTTGGTAGCGGGTTGTATTGGCGGACTTTTGAATATAAACGGCTATATGCCCGAATTTTTAACAAGTGCCCTTTCGAATGCCTCAAACTGTATGGGTCCTGTTGCAATGGTGTTAGCGGGCGTAGTTGTCGGCGGATACAATTTCAAAAGCCTTCTCGGCGACAGGAAGGTCTATGCAGCATCGCTGTTAAGACTTATCGTAATACCTGCTCTGCTTCTCAGCATCCTTAAGCTTCTGGGAGCAGACGAGGAGGTAATAACCTTCTCGCTTATTGCCTTTGCTTTGCCGCTTGGACTTAATACTATCATTTATCCCGCAACCTATGGCGGAGATACAAAAACGGGTGCGTCTATGACTCTTATATCAAACATCCTCGGAGTCGTAACCGTTCCCATTATGTATTATATTTTTATTGTTGCAATTTGAGCGTACTTGTATAAAACCAGCGTTCGAGGAAATTAAAACTAAAGATTAAACCCTGTCATAATGACAGGGTTTAATCTTTATAATCGAAAATATTTAAATTTAGATAAAAGAAATTATAAAGCAGATAAAGTATGCCTGTTGTGTGAACATGTAGATTATGGTAAAATGTAGGTAGTTTAAGTTAGCGGTAAAATTAGGTTTATGAGTATTTTAACACAGCAGAGGTGAAGTTATGGAACATATTACTGTAGGTAGAAAGCATAACAAAGGAAAGGTCGCTTTTGTGGAGTGTATAAAGGACGCCCCTCTTGATAACATCAATATTAAAAACAAGTGCTTTTTACTGATTATACTAACCAAAGGAAAGCTGGAATTTAAGGTTGGTGATGAGAAAGTTATTGCTACCGCGCCATCATTTTTGTGCTTTGATGAGTCGGAAGATCCTCTTATTGTTTCAAAGTCAAAGGCTGTTTATACTTGTGTATATTTTCATCCTAAATTTTTAAATATCAATATGACCTTTGAGCTCTTAAGATCTAAAAAGTATGACGACATTGCCACCACACATGATATGTTTATGTTAAAACCGTTTATAGACAAAACCTACGTAATACCCATTGTTGATACCCAGGTTGAAAAAATAGAACATTCTGCAGAATATATGACGAAAGAATTAGAAGAACAACGGGATTGGTATTGGTCTTGCCGAGGCCGCTCCTACTTTATGGAGATCATCATCGCCTTGGAGCGCATGTACGGTCTTATTGGTTATGGCTTGAGCCATCAGAAATCGGATAATACTCCTATAATCAACAATCCTAAACTTCGTGATGCTGTTCTTTTCATCGAAGGTCATTACAGCGAGAATATAACCCTTTCTGACATATCGGTTAATGCCAGAATAAACCATACTTCCCTTACCGCACTTATGAAAGAAGAGCTTGGCTGTACCGCAATAGAGTATCTGATGAAATATCGGATTACCGTATCGAAAAAGCAACTCGCCTTTACAGAAGTGCCAATTAAAGACGTTGCTAATATAGTCGGATTCAAAACAGTACAGCACTTTAACCGACTTTTCAAAGAGCATACCGGCACAACCCCTGCCGAATATCGAAAATCGGCAGTTCAAAGAAGAAAGGATGAGGTAAGGTGAAGCAACCAGAACCTTCCCTTTACTTAACAGTATTTATTTAAAATATTATAGGAGGAGATTTTATGTCTGTTTGTCCGAACTGCGGTAAGCATTTTGAAGATTCTGAAAATTTCTGTGGCGCTTGCGGCGCTAAGCTTGAAGAGATGTCCAAAGCCGCACAAGTTGAACAAGTATCTGAGGTTACAGAAGCTGCCCAAGCCAAGGAGGGCGCTCAAACCGAGGCTGCGTTTGAAGCCGTAGAGCAGGTTGAAAATGAAACCGAGACCGAGCTTACTCTACCAAAGCGTCGCTTTGGCGTTAATAAAAAGCTGATCGGCTTTGGTGTGGCGGCGCTTGCAATAATTATTTGTCTCGCCATCGGCGTTTCCACCCTCTTTACGGATAGCGCGCCTAACTATTCCCTTTATATAAAGGACGGAGAGCTTTTGTACTACGGTATGCAGGGTGAGCCATGGCAGGTTGCCGATGATATGTATAGCGCTTATGGCTATTTTAATCTTGTGTCCAATGACAGAGACAAAATATTCTTCCAGCAGGATGGTGACCTATACTATCGCGAGATAAATTCAAAAAACGAACCCACGGAACTTGGCACACACGTATCGTCCTATACCGTAAGCCGGGACGGAAAGCGCGTTGCCTTCAAAAACACCGAAAGCAGCCTTTACATACACGATTTTAAGGAACGAACTAAGATAGATTCAGAAGTCTCAAGCATTATCGGATGTTCCGAAAATCTTAACAAGATCGTTTATACCAAGAATTATATTCAAAATTGTTTAGGTGACATCAAATTCGATCTTTATCTTTACGACGGAAAAGAGACCGTTAGGCTTGAGACAGATGTCTCATATGCAAATGTGAGCAACGATCTATCGGTTGTTTACTATCAAAAGAATAATGACTTATACTCCCAAAGCGGCACAAACTCCAGCAAAATAATCGCTGAAGATATTTCACAAATCATAGCCGTTTACGAAAGCGGCGAGGTCTATTACGCCAAAAATGACAAGCAAGACGAAGGCTGGCGCGTCAAACCGATGTCTGTTTACTACTACGACGGCAAAAAATCTCTTCTTGTTGCAGAAAAGATATCCTCCGCCCTACCTATAAGTCCTGATACCCCCATCCTCGCTTACAGCATTGATGCAGCTTACAATGCTAATTTTGTTCCTCAACAAGATGATCTTCTAAGCTATTACATAGCCGTAAAAGACAATTCATCTTCTGTAGACGGTTGGTACGACTTTGTCACATCACCCGACGGAAAGAGCATTTATTACCTTGAAAAAGAGCGTGATGACGATGCTTTCGTTGAACAACAGGCTGAACATGATCTTTACAAGATAGATGTATTAGGCAATAAAATCGGTGAGCCCAAATTGTATGATACCGATGTTTCGCTCTACTCCGGTATACATATCGAAGAGGACGGCACCGTTTGGTATTTCAAGGATTACACCTTCGGCTACGCTACCCTTTATAAAGACAAAAAGAAAATTGAAAGCAATGTGGACCCTCTGTCAACTTCCTATTGCTCCGATTCCAAGACACTCGCATATTATGTTGATCAAAACACCGACGTTCAAGGCTACACCAGCGGAACGCTATATTTTAGCCTCAACGGCAAGATGCCCGTAAAGGTCGCCGAAGATGTTTACCACTTCCAGTTCACTCCGGACGGACAGATGCTGTATCTTAAGGACAGAAGCGAACAGAGCGGCGAAGGAGACCTGTATCTCAATAAGTTCAGCAAGAAATCCGAGCATATAGATGAAGATGTCAGCGAGCTTTTGCCTGTATACACTGTCGATTATATACAGGAGGTCTTTCATTAATTTCAGCCATTTACCGATCACCTCACAAAATATGTGCTACTTTACTCTCAATATAATCAAATTTTGTCGAAAAAACGAACTATTTATTAACAAAACGATTGATTGTAACGGCAAATTATGATATATTATGGTCATAAAACATATTATCATCCGTTGACAGAATGTTTTTACATATTATATTGCAGGAGGAAAAATTATGTCTGTTTGTCCGAATTGTAACAAGCAATTTGAAGATGACGCAAAATTTTGCGATGTTTGCGGCACTGCAATCACTGAGGCTTCCAAAGCCGTAGAAACTGTAGAAGTTGAAGAGATGGAAGCTACCGAAGAGATGGAAGCTACCGAAGAAGTGGAAGCTGCCGAAGAGTCCGAAAAGGTTGATGAGGTTGTGACCGAAGAACAGGCTGAGATCGAAACAGCTCCAAAGTTTAGTTTACCCAAGCTTCCCATAGCTCTTGATAAAAAGGTGCTCGGTCTGGGTGCGGCGGCGCTTGCGATTATTCTTGTGCTTGCAATCATAATCTCTACTCTCTTCACAGGTGGAGAAGCCAACTATTCCCTTTATATGAAGGATGGCGAGCTGATGTACTACGGTATGTCGGGCAAACCTTGGCAGGTTTCCGAGGATATGGAAAATAACGGCTATCTTAATCTTGTGTCAAAAGACGGTGATAAGATATTCTTCCAGCAGGACGGAGATCTTTATTACCGTAATGTGAACTCTAAGAAAGAGGCTGAAAAACTCGGTACGGATACAGATTCTTATATGATAACAGAAGACGGCAAGCGCGTTCTTTTCTCTACCGAGGACGGCGACCTGTATATCCACAATTTAAAAGAAAGAACCAAAATAGATTCTGAAGTTTTAAATCTTGTCGGATATTCCGAGGATCTTAAAAAGGTCATTTATCTTAAGGACGGCGGCGAGTCTGAGAACGGCGACACCGAGTACGATCTTTATATGTACAGTGGCAAGGAGCCGACAAAGCTTGAATCAGGCGTTTCCAGCGTCAAAGCTAAAAAGGACCTTTCTGTTGTTTACTATTTAAAAAATGACGACCTTTATTCCAAAAAGGGCACTAAGGAATGCAAGAAGATAGCCGATGATGTTTCACACATTATGGTAACATATGATAACGGAGATATCTATTATACAAAAAGTGAAGAGGTAGAGGAAGACGGTTGGACCGATACAAAACAAACCATCTACTACTACAACGGTAAAAAATCGACTGTTGTTGCTGATGATATCTATTCTACCATCACGGGTAGCACTGAAACTCCTATAATAGTTTACAGTTTAGACAAAACAGATGACGATGACGATGAGCAGACTCTTGAATATTATGTTGCTATAGAGGATAAATCTACCGTTATCAACGAAGGTCGTAATTTCGTTGTTGTCCCCGACGGAAAAGCCCTTTATTACTTTGAGCCCTCAAAGGACAACGAGGACGATGACAGTGCTGCAAGCGATCTTTACAAGATAAAGATATCCGGTAAAAAGGTTGGCAAAGCAGAGAAGTACGACACCGATGTCAGCATAGAACTAGGTGTCAAAGTGGCTGACGACGGTACCGTTTTGTACTTCAAGGATCACAAGGATAACGAGGCCACCCTCTATAAAGATAAAAAGGAAATAGAAAGTGATGTTTACGCTTCAAGTGTAAATTATTCCGAGGCTTCGGGAACTGTGGCGTATTATATCGACTATAAGTCCGACGATGGCAGTGGAACCCTTTCGTTCAGCAAAAACGGTAAAAAGCCTGTGAAGGTTTCCGAGGACGTTTATCGCTTCCAGTTCACTCCCGACGGACAGCTAATGTACCTTAAGGACATAAGTGAAAAGAGTGGCGAGGGAGATCTGTACCTCAATAAGCTCAGTAAAAACTCCAAGAAGGTAGATGAAGACGTAAGCACTCTTCTAACTGTATTTTCTTGGGAGTTTATACAGAAATATCGTTAATTAATGCTTTTTAAAAAAGACTTGCATTTCCTTTTGAAAAATGTTAATATAACCTTGTTCAAATGCTATGACGAAGAAAAGTAGTCGAAACAGTTTGTCCAAAGAGAGCGGCGCCGAGGCTGAAAGCGCTGCGTCAAAGGTTTCAACGAAGTTCCCTTCTGAGCAGCGAGGCTGAAATTTTAGTAGGCTTCGACGGCAGACACCGTTATAAGTCAAAAGAGTGTTGGCTCTAGTCCAAAATCGTGGTGGTACCGCGGAGTTTTGTTTATCAAGGCTTCGTCCTCGAGAAAAGAGGACGAAGCCTTTTTTAATGCAAAGCGCAAAGCGCAAAATGCAAAATTTCGGTGTTCCCTTCGGGAACGAATATAAAAGAGGAGCTTAGATGAGCGATAACGTTATAGAAAACAAAAGTTTTGATTTTGCTATAAGAGTTGTAAATTTATATAAACATCTTTCTGTTGAAAAGAAAGAGCTCATTCTCTCCAAGCAGTTGCTCAGAAGCGGTACAAGTATAGGAGCTAATGTAGCAGAGGGAGAGCGAGCTCAATCAAAAGCAGACTTTTATGCAAAAATGAGCGTAGTTTTAAAAGAAGCAAACGAAACAGAATATTGGTTGCGTTTACTATATAAAACTGAATATTTAACTAAAAATCAGTTCGACAGTATTCATTCGGACGTTAAGGAAATAATTGCCATTTTGATGTCAATTTGTAAAACAGCACAAGCTTAATCCTTTCGTATCGTAATTACATGTGACACAGTCACACGTTAATTTTGCGCTTTGCGCTTTGCATTTTGCATTTAATTTAAAACCGGAGGTTTAAAATTATGAAAACTCAGCTCGAACAGATAAGAGCGGCAGCACTTGCTGCAATCGCAGTGGCTACAGACGGCAAGGCCGTCGAGGAGCTTCGCGTAAAATATCTTGGTAAAAAGGGTGAGATTACCGCTATTCTGAAGCAGATGGGATCTCTCTCCCCTGAGGAGCGTCCCATTATGGGTCAGCTTGCAAACGAGGTCAGAGCAGACATCGAGGCTGCTATTGCCGAGGCTGCAGAAAAGATGAAGTCAGCAGCTCTCGAGGCACAGCTTAAAGCCGAGACTCTCGATATCACTATGCCAGCAAAGAAAAAGGCTGTAGGTTCTTTACATCCCATAAACCGTGTTGCAAACGACCTTATCGACATTTTCCAGTCGATGGGCTTTGACGTTGTTGACGGACCCGAGGTTGAAACCGATTATTACAACTTTGAGGCGCTGAATGTTCCCGCCGACCACCCCGCACGCGATATGCAGGATACCTTCTTCTTAAATCCCTCTCTTCTTCTCCGTTCGCAGACCTCTGCAACACAGATAAGAACTATGGAAAACCGCCAGCCGCCTATTAAAATGGTTTGCCCCGGTCGTGTTTTCCGCGCAGACGAGGTTGACGCAACACACTCTCCCGTTTTCCACCAGATGGAGGGTCTTGTTGTAGATAAGGGTATCACAATGTGCGACCTCAAAGGTGTCCTTGAGCAGTTTGCTCATGAGATTTACGGACCTGAGACAAAGGTTAAGTTCCGTCCCTCCTTCTTCCCCTTCACAGAGCCCGCGGTTGAGGTTGACGTTTCCTGCTCGGAGTGCGGCGGCAAGGGCTGCCGAGTATGTAAGGGCAGCGGTTGGATTGAGATTCTCGGTGCCGGTATGGTACACCCGAACGTGCTCCGCGGCTGCGGAATCGACCCCGAGATTTATTCTGGCTTCGCATTCGGTGTAGGTATTGACCGTCTTGCAATCACACGCTATAAGATAAGCGACATTCGTTTGCTTTTCGAAAACGACGTCCGCTTCCTTGAACAGTTTTAAGAAAGGGGGATAAAAGTAATGAAAATTTCACTTAATCAGTTAAAAACCTATGTAGATATTGACGTATCTGTTACCGAGCTTTGTGATAAAATGGTAATGGCAGGCTTCGAGGTTGAGGAGTGCATTAACCTTGCAGACACCTGTAAAAATGTTGTTGCCGCTCGTATTTTATCCCTCGCACCCCATGAAAACTCTGACCATCTGCAGATTTGTCAGATGGATATCGGTACGGGCGAGCCTGTTCAGATTGTAACAGGCGCCGATAACGTATTCGAGGGTGCGCTTGTTCCTGCCGCACTTGATAACTCTGACCTTCCAAACGGAATGCACATTAAAAAGGGTAAGCTTCGTGGAGTAGAGTCTAACGGTATGCTCTGCTCGGGCGAGGAATTAAACCTCAAAGAGAGCGACTACCCCGGTGCAGAGGTTTACGGAATCCTTATTTTAAAGGACGAGTACCCCGTCGGTACCGATATGAGAGATATTCTCGGTCTTAACGATTATGTCATCGACTTCAAAATCACCGCTAACCGTCCCGACTGCAACTGCGTACTGGGCGTTGCAAAGGAGATAAGCGTTGTTCTCAAAAAGCCCTTTAATCCCCCAAAACCTCAGTATGAAACTGTCGGCGGAGATATAAACGACTATGTATCGGTTGAAGTTCGAAATTTCGACATCTGCCCCCGTTATATCAGCCGTGCTGTAAAGAATCTTCGCATTAAGGAATCTCCCGATTGGATGAAGAGAGCGCTCAAGGCTTCGGGTATGCGCCCCATCAATAATATCGTTGATATTACAAACTTTGTAATGCTTGAAACGGGTCAGCCGATGCATGCTTTCGACCGCAGAGATATCAAGGACTCAAAAATTGTTGTCCGTAATGCTTATGACGGCGAAAAGCTCGTAACACTTGATGAAAAGGAGCACACTCTCACCTCAGATATGCTCGTTATTGCCGACAGTGAAAATGCAACCGGCCTTGCAGGAATTATGGGTGGCTTAAACTCAGAAATCAAGGAGGATACAACCGAGCTTCTCTTTGAGTCGGCAAAGTTCCGCCGCGACTCTATTAGAAAAACAGGTCGCGCTCTCGGTATCCGTACCGAATCTAGCGGACGCTTTGAAAAAGGTATCGACATCAACAACACAGAATATGCTATGGAACGCGCATTACAGCTCATATACGAGCTTGACGCAGGTGATATCGTTGACGGTGTAATTGACCTGAACCGCGGTCTTCCCGAGGACAGAATTATTGAGACTACCGTAGAGGGCATTACCTCTCTTCTCGGTGTTGACGTACCGAAGGACACTATTGTTGAGATACTCAACCGCCTTGAGCTTCCCTGCGTAGCAGATGGTGATAAGCTCACCGTCCGCGTGCCCTCTATCCGTGACGATGTTGAGGGCAGAGCTGACCTTGCTGAAGAGGTTATGAGAATTTACGGTTATGACCACATTGTGGGCACTCCTATGCGCGGCGTTTTGACCCGTGGCCGCAAGACCGAGGGCAGAATTAAGGACGATATAGTTAAATCAGCTATGATTTCTGCAGGCGCCCGTGAGATTGCGACCTATTCATTTATTGCAAGTAAAGCCATTGATAATCTTCTTCTCGCAGATGATGACGAGAGAAGACAGGCTGTAAAGATTCTCAACCCCCTCGGTGACGAATATTCAACAATGAGAACTCAGCTTACTACAAATATGCTGACCGTGCTTTCTACAAACTATAACCGCAAGAACGAGGATGTTCGTCTCTTTGAGATAAGCCGCCGCTTCCAACCGAAGGCTTTGCCCCTCGTTGAAGCACCCGACGAGCTTTCGACCCTTTCTATCGGCTGCTACGGAAAAGACGAGGACTTCTTCACAATGAAGGGTATGCTCGAACAGATAGCCGACGCTATGGGCGTTACCTTCACTTACGAGAGAAGCGCTGAGCCTTATCTCCACCCCGGCCGTCAGGCTACCGCCCTTATGAACGGTGAGGCTGTTGCAGTCTTCGGTGAGGTTCACCCCACAGTTGCCGCGAAGTATGATATCGACTGTAAGGCTTACGTTGCCGAGGTTAAACTTGACGTGATTTATGCCGCAGAGGTTAAACCCACCGTCTATAAGGCTCTGCCGAAATTCCCTGCTGTCACACGCGACTTTGCGCTTCTTTGCGATATAGACCTTCCTGTAGGCGTTATGATGGACACTATCCGCGCCGCCGCAGGAAAAATATGCGAAAAGGTCGAGCTTTTTGATGTTTATATCGGCTCTCAGATACCCGAAGGCAAGAAGAGTGTTGCCTTCTCGGTGGCACTTCGTTCGATGGACGGAACCCTTTCGGATGAGCAAATCGATGGCGCAACAAAAAAAATTATTAAAAAACTTACTGAAATCGGGGCAAATTTAAGATAATTTACATTTTATGCTTGTATTATTCATAAATATAAGATAAAATAAAATAGTACACTAATTCGGAAAAGAGGCATGACAATGCTTGACAGAACTCAAACATTTTCACTCGGTACAGATCAGGAGCAGGAGATAAGAAATATTCTGCTCACGGTCTATGACGCTCTGAAAGAAAAGGGGTACAACCCCATCAATCAGATTGTCGGTTATATCCTCTCGGAAGACCCTACCTATATCACAACCCACAACAACGCGAGAAATTTGATCCGCCGTGTTGACCGTGATACCCTTCTTCAGAATTTGGTGAAATATTATTTGACCCACTAATAACCTTGCGGATCGGACAAAAGGTCCGGTCCGCTTTCTTAAAATTTTATTGAGGTGAATTTATGAATTTTACACCAGCAGGCCCTAACGGACTCGTTGATTGTTTTTTGCTTGTAAAATCAGCCGATAAGAAAACCTCGTCCAAAGGCGACACCTATCTTGATATGATGCTCGCGGATAAAAGCGGTGAGATAAACGCAAAGCTTTGGAGTTATATTCCCGCCGTTCACGGCGAATATAAGTCGGGAGATATTGTAAAATTGCGCGGTACGGTGAGCCAATATAACGGCAACCCACAGCTTAGAATTGAAAAAATCAGAATGGCATTTCCCGAGGACGGCGTTGACCCGTCAGATTTTGTTAAGTCAAGCGAATATACGGGCGAGCAGATGTTCAACGAGCTTTACAGTAAGGCAAACGCCTTTAAAGACACTGACCTTCGCAGCATAGTAACCTCGCTTATGACCGAGTACAAGGAAAAGTTGCTTTTCTGGCCTGCGGCATACAGACTCCATCACGCTATCCGCGGCGGACTTCTTATGCATACCCTCTCAATAGTAAGACTTTGTGAAGGTGTTTGCGAAATATACCCCTTTGTCGACCGCGAGCTTCTTCTTTCAGGCGCAATTCTTCACGATATTGCGAAAACTATGGAATATGAAATATCCTCGGCCGGGGTTGCAACGGGCTATTCGGTAAAGGGCAACCTCATCGGCCATCTTGCAGAAGGAGCTATGCTAATTGGCAAAACAGCCGAAAAGCTTGACATCACCTCTGAAGCAGTCACTCTTTTACAACATATGGTGCTCTCTCACCACGGTGAGCCTGAGTTCGGCGCGGCTATGAGACCCATGTTTATCGAGGCCGAGCTTCTCTCAGAGCTTGATATGTTGGATGCCCGTATGTACGAAATGCGAGAAGCCACTTCTGACACCGCAAAGGGCGAATTCTCAGGCAGAATGTGGTCGATGGATAACCGAAAGCTTTATAATCACGGCCGTGACGATATGGAAAAAACAGTTAAACTGTTTTAATAAATTTATATTTTTCTGAAAGGATTGATAATAATGGCAGATATTAAAATAACTAAGGATATGTGTATAGGCGATGTACTAGATATGGATATTGGATGCGCTGAATATTTCTTTGAGATAGGTATGCACTGTCTCGGCTGTCCCGCGTCCCGCGGAGAATCGATTGAGGCGGCTTGTGAGGTTCACGGCACCGATGCCGACGCTCTTCTTGATAAGCTAAACGCCTATTTTGCAAACAAATAATGCGGACTTTAAGCCCAAGACTTCACACTGTACAGACCCTAATACCGAAAGGTGTCAGGGTTGCTGATATTGGTACTGACCACGCTCATCTGCCTATCTCTCTTATAAAATCGGGAATAAGCGATAAGATAATTGCTTGCGACCTTCGAGCGAAGCCTCTTTTAAACGCGGCACAAAATATTAAAAAAACAAAGACCGTCGGTATTGAGCTTCGGTTAGGTGACGGTCTTTCACCCATACGCCCCGACGAGGTCGACTGCATAGTCATAGCGGGTATGGGCGGAGAGGTTATTTCGGATATTCTTGAGTCGGCGAATTGGGTAAAAAACGAAAGGTTTACCCTTCTTCTTCAGCCTATGACCTCAGCTGATGCACTTCGCCGCTGGCTTAGCGAAAATCTTTTTGAGATAATAAGTGAAACGGCAGTAGAGGATGCAGGTAAGCTATATACGGTTATAAAAGCTATATTTCGGGGCAAAATACAGCCCCAAAGCGAAGCTTTTTACCGCATCGGTCGGCTAAATCCTTCCGAGCCGATATCCGCGGCATACATAGAAAAGCAAAAGAATATCATTACAAAATGCATCAGCGACCTGGAGGGCGCGAAAAAATATGATGAAGTCCCCTATTTTGAAAAAATACTTGCAGGAATGGAGAACTGAAGCCAATGGCTCTTGACGGAATATTTCTAAGATTTTTGTGCTTAGAAATGCAAAGTCTTATCGACTGCAGAATAGAAAAGATTTACCAGCCGTCCCGCGATGAGCTGGTATTGGTTTTGCGTTCTGTTTCTAAAAACGCCAAGCTTCTTATATCAGCAAAGTCGGGGTTCTCCCGACTTCAGCTTATAACCGAAAGCCCCGATAACCCCGCTGAGCCGCCTACCTTTTGTAAGCTGATGCGAAAGCATATTGGCGGCGCTAAAATCACCGCTATAGAGCAACAAGGGCTTGACCGCACTGTTTTTATCCGCCTCTCCTGTTATAACGAGATGGGCGACCTTGTAAGACCCTATCTTGCAATTGAGCTCTTCACGGGCCGTTCTAATATAATTCTTTGCAATGAAAACAGCCGAATAATTGATGCCATTCACCGTTCGGATATCGAAAGCGCTACCCGTCTTATCCAACCCGGCGCACGGTATCTGCCGCTTGTTCCTAAAGAAAAACTCGATCCGTTTGTTACCTCTGCAGATATTATGGCAAACGCAGTCATAAATTCAGACAAGGCTTTATCCTTTTCCTTTATGGAAGTCATTGACGGTATATCACCCTTAATTTCAAGAGAGCTTTCCCATCTGACAGGCCTTGACCCCGAACTTAGACCCAAAAAGCACCACAAGGATGAAATACAAGCTGTTTTATCGGAATTTAAAAATACACTTAACCGTGAACACCGTCCGTCTCTCATATCTGTAGACAATGAGACTAAAGATTTTTCCTATATGCCGATAATGCAATACGGCTCTGCAGCTACGCTTTCCCGTGCAGATAGCTACAACCTGTTGCTAAGCGATTTTTATACTCTTCGCGACCGCACGGCAAGAATGAAGGCGAAATCAAGCGATATTTTGCGTTTGCTGAGCAATATAAGCTCACGTATTGAGCGCCGACTGTCCGCCCGTTTAAATGAGCTTGAGAAAAGCCGCAACCGCGAGCATCTGCGAATATGGGGTGAGCTTTTAAAAGCTAATCTTTACGCTGTAGAAAAAGGCTCCGAATTTGTAGAAGTCCAAAACTATTACGATGAAAATCTCTCAAATATAAAAATTCCGCTAGACCCCGCTCTCCCCCCTGCGGCTATGGCAGCAAAATATTTCAAGGATTACAAAAAAAGCCATACAGCCGAGCAGACCCTTTCAAGACTTATAGAAGAAGATAAGTCAGAGCTTATATACATTGATTCGGTGCTTGACTCCCTTTCCCGCGCCGAAAATTCAAAGGATCTTGCAGAAATACGCGATGAGCTCGCCGAAGCAGGATATATTTTACGGCTAAAAATACAGAAAAAGCCTCAGTCACTCTCCTCCCCAAAGGAATATAAGGACAAAAACGGCTTTCGTATTTTGGTCGGACGAAATAACCGCGAAAATGATGTTCTTACCCTTAAAATAGCAGGAAAAGAGGATATCTGGCTTCACACAAAGGATATCGCGGGGTCTCATGTCATAATTTTCACCGAAGGCAAAGAGGTACCCGAGGAAACGGTTATTTTTGCAGCAAAGCTTGCGGCGGCAAACTCAAAGGCTGCCGACAGCTCTAATGTTCCTGTTGACTGCACAAAGGTCCGCTATGTCAAAAAACCGTCGGGCGCAAAGCCCGGTATGGTAATATATACCCAAAACCGAACACTTTACGTAACACCCTGATAACAACTCTTTTGGAGGATCTATGATAAGAAGCCAATCTCTTAATTTTCACAATAAAGACGGCGTTGTTTATATCACTTTTCCTAAGCTTGATGCGGCGGGTGTCCGTAATGCTTTTTCGACAAAAACGGGCGGAGTAAGCAGCGGCGATACCGCCTCGATGAATTTTAGTTTTACGCTGGACCAAAGCGAGGATGCAGTACGGGAGAACTTTAATATCTTCTGTCATGCGGCAGGCTTCGATCCTAAAAAGTTGGTGCTATCTCAGCAGACACATACGGCAAACATCCGTAAGGTGACCGCCGATGATTTTGGCAAAGGTGTCTGGCGTGAGCGCGATTACACTGATGTTGATGGTCTTGTTACCGATATAAAAGGTGCTGTTTTAGTCACACAGTATGCCGACTGTACCCCTCTTCTCTTTTTTGACCCTGTAAAAAAGATTGTGGCAACCTCTCACGCAGGCTGGCGCGGTACAGCAGCAGAGATTGGTAAAAAAACAGTCGCCTTGATGTGTTCGGACTATGGCTGTGACCCAAAAGATATAATCGCCGCAATAGGTCCCTCAATCGGACAGTGCTGCTATGAGGTAGACGATCCCGTTATAAATGAGATAAATAAGCTCTCCTACCTCGATATGAGCCGTTGCTACACTTCAAAGGGCAACGGAAAATATATGCTTGATCTGCGCGAGGTCAACCGCCAAATACTTGTGAGCGCAGGGATTTTACCCCAAAATGTTGATGTCGCCGACCTTTGCACCTCGTGTCACAGTGATATTTTTCACTCTCACCGCAAAACTTTGGGTAAAAGAGGCACTTTGGCCGCTTTTATCTCTTTACAACTTTAATAAATTAAAGTATAATATATGAAGTAACCATTATACTTAAAAAGGACTGATTTTATGGCACCGAGAATTAGCGAGGATATGCTTCAGGATATGTATGAGCTTTTTGCAAAGATAACAGACCCTGAAGATTTTAAACTTTTTCTTGATGATCTTTGCACCTATAAAGAGCTTGAGCAGATGGCGGGCAGAATTGCCGCCGCAAAATTGTTTATGGGGGGCAAGACCTATAATCAAGTGATAGAAGCCACTAATATCAGCTCGGCTACTCTCAGCCGTGTATCCCGTTGCGTTCAGTACGGCGAGGGCTATAAAAAAGTATTAAATCATAGCTCCAAGGAGGAGAATTAAAATGAGAATAGAAACAAAATGTATCCACGAAGGCTGGAAGCCGAAGCAGGGTGAGCCGCGTCAGCTCCCCATTTATCAGAGCACTACCTTTAAATACGATACGAGTGACTATATGGGTAAGCTTTTTGACCTCGAGGCTGAAGGCTATTTCTATACCCGCCTTCAAAACCCCACAAATGATGCCGTTGCGGCAAAAATCGCAGCTTTAGAGGGCGGCGTTGCCGCTATGCTGACATCGTCAGGTCAGGCCGCAAACTTCTATGCAATTTTCAACATCTGCGAAACAGGCGACCATTTTATCGCTTCTTCCTCGATCTACGGCGGCACCTACAACCTTTTCGGTGTTACCATGAAGAAGATGGGAATCGAATGCACCTTTGTTGATCAGACTCTGCCCGAGGAAGAGCTTGCAAAGTATTTTAAGCCCAATACCAAAGCCGTTTTCGGTGAGACGGTAACCAACCCCACCTGTACGGTTTTTGATTTTGAAAAATTTGCCCGCCTTGCGCACAAGAACGGTGTTCCGCTTATCGTAGACAACACCTTTGCTACCCCCGTTAACTGCAGACCCTTTGAATGGGGCGCAGATATCGTTACCCATTCGACCACAAAGTACTTGGACGGTCAGGGTGTCGGCGTCGGCGGGTGTATTGTCGACAGCGGAAACTTTGACTGGCTTGCTCACGCAGATAAATTCCCCGGTCTTACCACCCCCGACGAATCCTATCACGGGCTGGCTTACGCCCAGGCCTTCGGCAAGGGCGCTTACATTACCAAGGCTACCGCTCAGTTAATGCGTGACCTCGGCTCTATTCAGTCTCCACAGAATGCTTTCTATCTGAATTTAGGCGTTGAAACTCTGCCTGTCAGAATGGAAAGACACTGTCAGAATGCCTTAAAGGTTGCAAAATTCCTCGAGTCTCAGGATAAGGTTGCCTGGGTACACTATGCCGACCTTGAGAGTGACGATTATCACGACCTACAGCAGAAATATATGCCAAACGGCACCTGCGGTGTTCTTGCATTTGCCGTAAAGGGCGGAAGAGAAAAGTGCATAAGATTTATGGATGCTCTTAAATTCTGTAATATTGAGACCCACGTTGCCGATGCGAAGACCTGTCTTCTCCACCCCGCAAGCCACACCCACAGACAGCTCACCGATGAGCAGCTGATAGAGGCAGGCGTCGCTCCCGACCTTATCAGACTCTCGGTTGGAATTGAAAATGCTGATGATATTATCGAAGACCTCGCAGCAGCACTCCAGCTTATTTAAATAACATTCACAGGAGGGCAAAATCTTGCCTATTAAAATACCTAACGAGCTTCCGGCAACCAAGGTTTTAAACGATGAAAACATTTTCGTTATCACCGAGACCCGCGCGCTGACACAGGATATACGTCCGCTTCAGCTTCTCATCTTAAACCTTATGCCGACTAAAATCGTTACAGAAACGCAGCTTGCGCGACTGCTCGGCAACACTCCGCTTCAAGTGGAGATGGAGCTTTTAAAGACCTCAACACACAAGTCAAAAAACACAAGTGAAGACCATATGATAACCTTTTACAAGACCTTTGACGAGGTAAAACACCGTAATTTCGACGGAATGATAATTACGGGCGCACCCGTTGAGCATATGGAATTTGAAAAGGTAGAATATTGGGATGAGCTTTGTGAAATAATGGAATGGAGCAAGTCTCACGTAACGAGCACCTTCCACATTTGTTGGGGCGCTCAGGCAGGACTTTACTACCACTACGGCATCAAAAAATATCCTCTCGAGAAGAAGCTTTTCGGCGTTTTCGAGCATACGGTCGACCGTAAAAGCTCAATGCTCTTCCGCGGCTTCGACGACACCTTTATGGTGCCTCACTCCCGCCATACAACCGTTTTGCAAGAGGATATTCAAAAGATTCCCGAGCTGAAGATTCTCGCAACCTCAAAAGAGGCAGGAGTGTACGCTGTTGCAACCGACAGAGGACGTCAGATCTTTATAACGGGACATTCCGAATATGACGCCGACACTTTGGAGCGCGAGTATCTGCGCGACAAAAACGCAGGACTGCCTATTGAGGTTCCCGTAAACTATTATCCCAACAATGATGATACAAAAGCGCCCAAGGTCACCTGGAGAAGCTCTGCTAATCTGCAGTATTCCAACTGGCTGAACTACTTTGTATACCAGACGACACCATATGACATAACCACCATAACCGCAGAAAGCCGTGACTAACTCACGGCTTTCTGCAAATAAATAGTGAATAATTAATAATGAATAATTTTGGTGCCTGCGGCGCATTATATATTGTTTCGCGCAGCGAAACACATCAATTATTCATTATTCACTATTCTTTATTAAAAGGAGTAGTATGGAACTTAAAGTTGACAAAACCAAAACCTATGCCATCGCCCTTGAGGGCGGAGGTGCGAGAGGCGCCTATCAGGTGGGCGCATGGAAAGCACTAGACGAAGCAGGTATCAGCTACAATGCTGTTGCGGGCTGTTCGGTCGGCGCGCTCAACGGCGCCATGATGGCTATGCGCGACCTTGATATGGCTGAAAAACTATGGCTAGATATGCGTTTTTCGAGGGTTATGGATGTCGATGACCGGACAATGACCGACCTTTTTCGCGGACGGCTTTTGAATGTTGACTGGAAGCATATCCGCACAAGTCTCAAAACGGTTATTTCTGACGGCGGTTTTGATGTCACACCTCTGCGTGAGCTTATTGCAGAGTGTGTCGACTATAAAAAGATTCTTTCCTCAGGAGTAGACTTTTATATCTCCACATACTCGGTGACCGACCGTATGGGACTTGACCTTAGTGTCCGCAATATGAGCAGAGAAGAGCTTTGTGATATGCTGCTCGCCTCTGCCTACTTCCCTGCTTTCAAGCACGAGATGCTTGGTGGTAAGATGTATACCGACGGCGGAGCTTTCAATGTCTTTCCTATATCCTCGCTTATAGACAACGGATATGAAAATATAATCGCTATCCGTCTTTACGGACTTGGCGTTGAAAAACGCGTTAAAATACCGAAAACTGCCGTTATCCATACGGTAGCGCCCCAAAAAAGCCTTGGCAATATGCTCGATTTTGATGCCAAATCCTGCCGTGCAAACTTTAACCTCGGCTATTTTGATGCGATGCGCATCCTTTATGGTCTCGCAGGCGAAAAATATTATATTGACCGAACAATGAGCGAAAATGAGGCTTATTATATTCTATCGCGTATCGCGCGACGCTATTTCGGAGAAAAAGAGAACAAAATATCTCTTCGCCGTCTACACGAAAAGCTTATTCCCAAAATCGGGCGCGAGCTTTCGGAGAAGGGCGACTATTACGACCTGCTTATCGCGCTTATGGAGACCGCCGCCGACAGATACAGCATAGACGAGTTTGAAATTATGACCGATAAGGAGTTTATTGATAGAATATATGAGATATCCAAAAACAGACGCGCCGCTCTTGGTATCACAAAATATCTCTCGGGAGGAAAATGGTATGAAAAAGAAAAATGAGCCTGCAGCAACGTGCGAGCTTTGTGTAAATTATGTTTACGACGATGAGGACGAGTGCTATTCCTGTCTTGTAAACCTCGACGAGGACGAATATATGAACTTTATGGCGCATACCGAATTTCACTGCCCGTATTTTCGCCTTGACGATGAATATGCCATTGTCAGAAAACAGAATTAGAGGCATATTATGTACAACAAACTTCGAGAACTGACCGACGGTATATATCCGTTTCATATGCCAGGGCACAAAAGAAACCCCGAATTTTTAAAAGACTGTCCCGATATAACCGAGATTACGGGAGCAGATGATCTACACCACCCTGACGGTATTCTTCGCGATTCACAAAACCGCGCGGCAAAGCTTTTCGGTGTAAAAAAAACCTTTTACTCGACCTGCGGCTCAACTGCTGCCATCCTTGCCGCCGTTACAGCGGTTACCAAAAGCGGCGACCGAATAGTTATCGCGCGCAACTGCCATAAGTCTGTCTACAACGCAGCATATATCAATAACCTTAAAACAGAATATATAATGCCCGAAACAGTAGATGAGCTTGGTTGCTTTGGTGCCGTTTTGCCCGAAGCGGTAGAAATCTCTCTTAAAAGCGGCCCTATCGCCGCAATTGTCATCACAAGCCCCACCTATGAGGGCTTTGTAAGCGATATAAAAGCAATTTCTGAAATTGCGCACAAATACGGTGCTCTGCTTATCGTTGATGCCGCCCACGGCGCACATCTCGGCTTTTCGGAGCACTTCCCACCCTCTGCTCGACACCTCGGCGCAGATATTGTTATTGAGTCGGCGCACAAGACCCTGCCCGCGCTCACGGGAGCGGCTCTTATACATATCTGCTCTGACAAAGTAGACGAATTCCGACTTAAGACCGCGTTTTCCATCTACAACTCGAGCAGTCCGTCTTATCCTATAATGGCATCTATCGACGCTGTGCTCGATACGCTTAAATACCGCGGTGCCGACCTTTTAAAACAGCAGTCCGACCGCCTTGATGACCTTTGGCGAGAGTGCAGAATACTGAATAACCTATCTGTCTTGCGACGTGATGACCTTGATAAATCCAAAATTCTCATACTCTGCAAAAACGTTTCGGTCAGCGGTTTTGAGCTTAAAGCTATGCTCCTTTCGGAGCATAAGATAGAATGCGAGATGGCGATGCCGAACTATGTGCTCTGCATCTCTACTATTGCCGATACTTCTCTCGGCTTTGACCGCCTTTCGTATGCGCTTGCTCAGCTTGACCGAAAGATAGTACCAAGCGGCAATGCTCCCACCCTTTCGCCTATGCCAAAGCCGTATGTGAAAATGACGCTCAGACAGGCGCTTGAAGCCGATAGCGAAACTGTGACGCCCGAGTTTGCGACAGGCAGGATAGCCGCCGAGTTTATTTACGCCTATCCCCCGGGCAGTCCGATAATCGCGCCGGGCGAGGTAATCACCGCCTTGGCATTATCCGCCATAAGCTCTCTGAGAGAGCAGGGCGCAAACATTTACTCATCGGGCGAAGATATCAAAAATATTAAAGTAGTCAAAAACTGAATAATCCATAGTTTTCAGCCGAAAATAATCATATGAAGAAGAAACGAAACCTTTGTATGATTATTTTCGGCTTTCTTGTTGGTCTGGTCAACGGTTTTTTAGGTGCCGGCGGCGGAATGATAGCCGTGCCCGCTCTGAAATACTCAGGACTTTCCACAAAAGAGTCGCACGAAAACGCAGTTGCGGTAATACTTCCCCTGACCGCGCTCTCAGCCGCGCTCTATCTTATAAACGGCAGAGTGACTGTTGCCGACGCGTGGAGCTATATTCCCGGCGGACTTATCGGAGCCGTCATCGGCACATTTTTAATGAAAAAAATATCCTCGGTCTGGCTGACAAGGATATTCGGCGGCTTCATGATATTTTCGGGAATAAGGATGTTGTTATAGTGATAGAAGGTCTAATAGCGGGCTTGCTTTCGGGAATCATAGGCTCAATGGGGCTTGGCGGCGGCACCGTTCTGCTCATTTACCTTGCCGCCTTTGTAGGTGTCGAACAGCTAAAGGCTCAGGGTATAAATTTAATATTTTTCATACCCATTGGCATACTCTCGGTCATTATTTACTGCTTCAAAAAGCAGATAAAGTGGAAAGTCGTGGCGTTTTTCGCGATATCGGGACTCGGCGGCGCCGTACTCGGCACTTTTCTCGCAGGCTTTATAGGCGATAAGTGGACGCGCATAGCTTTCGGAGTTTTGCTTATCGTTTTAGGGATAAAGTCGGTGTTTACAAAAAAGGCAGATACCAAAGAATAAATTGGCGGTTAAAATTTTCCTAATCTTATTATTTCCATATTGCATTTTTCACATATCTCAGCATATTTTGCCGCACCGCCAAACGGATTTTCTATATAGGTCAAAACAATTTCGCTCCTGTTTATCATAAAGCGGTTTCGTTTATCAATAGCAAACCGTAACGGAGTTTTTTCCAAAACTTCGGGATATACCGATTCGTGTGGTCTTACATCATCATATTCATCTTTTTTATTAATATATGACCTTACAACCGTATAATCTATATCATAAGTCTCCGAAATTTTTCTCAACACCTTTAAAACCGTTCTGTCAAATGCACCGTTATTTCCGACCAAAAATTTTCTTATACCCCTATTCTTAATAAGGTCTGTCAGAGTATCGTAAAGCTTAGCGCAAACTTCATCTGAGTTATGAATCTGTTTGTGTCCAAAAAATGTACACGTCATATTTATACCTCTTATTACATTATTTAGTATACTTATTTTAAGTATACTATTAACATTATAGCACATAAGAATCTTAAAATATACTTAAAATAAGATTTTGAGGTTTTTATAATGAGAAATAAAAATAATAAGCATTTAGGTATTGAAGTAGATCCCGAATTGCATTTTAAACTGCACTATATTTCAAAGTACGAGGGCAGAAGCGCAAATTCACAGGTTTTGTATCTGGTTAGACAAGCAATTAAAGAGTTTGAGAAAAAAGAGGGCGAAATTGAAGTTCCTAAGGAAATCTTAAACAACAAATAACATTCCCTTTTTATACTTATATACATCGAAAGGACCGACAATTTTTTGTCGGTCCTTTCTTTAGAAAGAAAACTATATAAGTATGCAGTAAGTTTATTTTTTGTCGTTACAGCCACAAGAGCAGCAAGAGTCTTGCTTGCTGCAACTGCCACTCTCGGGGCAGCCGATACATTTTTTGCCGCCTTTTTTAGCCTTTATTATATAGCCGATTGCGGCAGATAAAATCGCAACAATTATTGCAATTATAATATAATTTTCCATTATTTATGCCTTCTTTAATGTGTATTCTGAGTTAAACTTTTTCTCATTACGGAGGATTATTGCCAAAATAATGATTGCAAAAACCAGCACTGCAATAAGTCCGCCGAAGAAGCCCTCGCCAAGAGTGCCCGTGGTGATGAGGGTACCTATCTGGTTAACGAGATATCCGATAGTATAACCGACGCCGAGCTGAAGTCCTATTCCGCCCCAGAGCCATTTTGCGCTCTTCATTTCACTGTTCATAGCGCCGATTGCGGCAAAGCAAGGAGGTGTGAAGAGATTGAACATAAGGTAAGC
>JAZQER010000024.1:0-28609 GCA_045539095.1 Acutalibacteraceae bacterium
GTTAAGAATATAGCCTTGAAGTTTCCAAAATCCTCATTCCAATTGAAATTGATTCCTTTTGCGCGTTTAGCTTCAAACAGTACCGTAAGCTCAACACTTTTTCCGAGTTCATTAAAAAAATCAATTCTGTATGGAGACGGAATATTACTGATTATCAAAACTTTCATTTGCATTCTCCGACACTTTCATGTAAAATTGTTCTATTTTTTTTGCTTGCGTTTCTATATCATAACCTGCACCAATCACTTTTTTGAGGTTGTCTGTTGTCCTTTGACTCTCTTCAATATTTGCTAATAAGATAGCGTCCACCCATACATCAGGTTTATCTAAGCTTAAAAAACGCACATTATCGTTGATTTTAACGCTTGAAGGTATATTTTCCGAAAGCAAGCAGGGCAAACCGCTGCACTCGGCCTCAATTATTACCATTCCTAAGCCTTCAAACAGCGACGGCATCACAAATAAATCAAAGGCACTGTAGTATTCATTCACATTTGATACTTGACCTGCAAAAATAACATATTCTTGCAATCCGAGCTTTTTTACCTCTTCTGTAAGTTCGTTTTTCAAAATACCGTCCCCTACTAAAAGAAGCCTGACATCCTTACACTTTTTTACTATCTCTGAAAAAACGCTGAGCAAAAATTTATGGTTTTTCTGATAATCTAATCTGCCAACACAGCCGATCAGTAAATTCCCGCCTATATCATACTTGTTTCTAATACTTTCGCGAGAATCTTTGCTGTAAGCAAAGTTTCTGACTGTAATGGCGTTATTAATGACCGGTACTTCCTTCCCGTAAAGCCACAACCCTGCCTCTTTGGAGCATGCAAATTTGTGAGTAGCATATTTAGATATTTTCTTCTTTTGAAGGTCCGCCAGCTTACGTCTGAGTTTGTTATTTACCGTATGGTCTGTATTGTGGCTGTGAGAAATTCTTACGGGTATACCACACTTCTTTGCTAATCTCAAAATATGAGCATTCCCCGAATCAGCGTGTGCATGAACTATATCATAGTTGTTCTTTTTTAGGACTTTTTTTATTTGCTTGACGTTTTGAAAATAGTTTTTGCTTTTGGGTGTAACCGTAAACACCTCTCCACCATTTTCGTATATCTCATTATCCCTTACTCCCGCAGTACCGCCGTGAGTTAAAAAATCAATATGCACAAGGTTTTTGTCAATATGCAAATAATAGTTCATCATTACAGCGGAGACTCCTCCCCTGTCCATCAAACCACCATTTACATATAAAACTTTAACTTGTTTTTTCATAACAAATCCTCATACAGACTAATATACTTATTATACTGCGCGTTTTTGTCTGGAACTTTAGATACTTTTAGTTCTGACGATTTTCTTATAAGTCCAATAACAGAATCTATATCCCCTTTTTCAACTACTGCGCCATAGCCCCCTTGCAAACTCTCGGGGCTGCCGCCGGTTTTATAGGTGATAATCAGGGTCCCGCAGGCTTGCGCTTCAAGATTTGTTGTAGGATAGTTATCCTCATAAGTGGGATTTACAAAAACATCTGCAGCAGAATATATTTCAGCAAGCTCGGTAGCATTATTCGTACGGGTTATTCCGAGTATTTTCTCGGGCAACTCCGCCTTTTGTTCTTCGGTGAGACCGACAAGAACAACCTTGTACTCATCGTCTAAAAGCTCCGACAGCTTTATAAAATCGTAAAGTCCTTTTTTCTCTCCCCACGCGCTAGCGACACCGAGTACAATTTTTTTATCGTCAAGACCGTACTTCTCTTTAAAGTCGCTTTCAGTCGGTTTGAAAACATCAAGATCAATGCCGTTATTTATGACCTTTACAGGATAGTCCTTTAAATAAGACCTCTTTACAATACCGCTGAGCCACTCGGACGGTGTGACAAAAGTCAAATTTTTTATGCCGGTAAATGAATTTTTCTTGCGCTCAAAATTGTACCTTGAACGATCTAAAAAAAGACTTTTGGGATATTCTTTCTTTTGGGGACAGCAAAAACATCCACCATTTTCCCATTTATCACAACCGATATAGTCGAAATGCGCACAGTGTCCCGTCATACTCCAGCAGTCGTGCAAGGTCCAGATAACAGGTTTATTGGCTTTTTTGAAATAATCAAAAAGGATTTCTACATTTATGTAATATCCGTGGATATTATGCAAATGTATGACATCAGGATCATACTCTTTGACCCATTTTATGAACTTTTTGGTAGCAGCTTTAGAGTTAAAGCCTGCATTATCAAAGATTCTTGTTTTAATACCGTCTATTTTGACACCTAACTCAGTGCCTATTCTGACGGCAATATCTTTATAGTTTTCGGGCACAGACTCTCTGCCGTAGGCTATCATGCATTCATATCCGTTTGCCTTTAATATATCGGCGATATCGGTACAAATGCGCCCCGTACTGCGAATGCCGCAAACCGAATTTATTTGTAAAATCTTCATTGATTACTTCTCCAAATGTGAAAGTAAGGTGTTCATAAAAATATTTTTTGTAAAGTAACGATCATAGTACTCTCTGGCATTTTTACCGAGAGTCTCTCGCCGTTGTGCGGTGAGGGCACAAAACTCTCTTATCTTCCCTGCTAACTGCTCGGAGTTTTCGGCTTCAGCCGCAAAACCGCAGCCGCTTTCCTCGATAACCTCTTTTGCGGCGCCGTCAATAGCACCGATTAGCGGCTTTCCGGCTGCCATATAGCTTTGCACCTTGCCGGGCAGAACTCGGGAGATAATGGGATTTTTCTCAAGTGTTACAAGCAGCGCATCAGCTTTGCCGTAAAAAGCGGGCATTTTCTCTAATGGATGTCTTCCGTGGAATATAACGTTTTCAAGGTTATAGCTTTGGGCAAGTTTTTTTGTATTATCAAGCTCGGAGCCCTCGCCCACTATATGAAATCTAAGTTCTTTTTTGTCCTTTAAAAGATTTGCTGCCTCAATTATCGTGTCTATACTCTGCGCTTTACCTACATTACCCGCAAAGAGCAGATCAACCGTAGGCTTGTCCTCTTTTTCCGACACGATATCCGAAAACATATCTTCGGCATATTGGGGCATATAGAATAGCTTTTCATCAGAAATACCAAACTGCTCTTTGAAATAATTTATAAATTTTTTTGAGCTCACAAGTATCTCATCGGCGGTTTGGTAAATTTTTCCAGATACCCCATGAAAATACTTATACGGCAAAGAGCCTGCCTTGATACCGCCGACCGCGAGGCTTTCGGGCCAGAGGTCGAGGGTATAGATAACGAGCTTTTTGCCGTGTTTCTTTTTATATGCTACTCCTGCATTTGCCATCATTACGGGAGAAAGCTGATATGCCAAAACGACATCAAATTCATCCCGCATTTTCATAGCATAAAGTTTTGAAGAGATAGCAAAGCTATAATAATTTAGAACGCGGAATAAAATACCGCTTCGCCTGCCTATGGTAAAGCATCTATGTACATCTACGCCGTTTATATTCTCGCGGCGGTTTTTGCCTTTTTTATAGCCGTCATAAATTTTTCCCATAGGATAGTTAGGAACTCCTGTTATGACCGTGACTTCGTGACCTAGTCGGACAAGCTCCTCACACATATCGGAAATTCTGAAAGGCTCGGGATAATAATGCTGACAGACTACGAGTATCTTCATTTTTATCCCTCTCCCCTTTCAAAAATCAGTCAATCATTATTTCCTTTTCTGCTGATAACAACTCCTACGGTTTGGAATATAAGTTTCAAGTCGGTCCAGAAGTTAGCATTTTTTACGTATTCCGCATCCATTATCGCTTTATTCTTATAATACACATCATCTCTGCCGTGCACCTGAGAATAGCCCGAAATACCGGGTTTGGCGCTAAAGACGCCCATGCGTCTTCGCATATCATTGCATTTTACCTCGGTCAACACAAGAGGTCTGTAGCCGATAACCGACATATTTCCGATTAGCACGCACCATAGTTGAGGCAGCTCATCCAACGAAAATCTGCGAAGCACTACTCCTACTCGGGTTAAATAACTGCCTGCATCCTCAAAAACAGATGTAGCACATTCTTTAGGAGCAGCAACCACCATAGAACGAAATTTATAGCAGGTAAATACCTTTCCGTACCTACCCATTCTTTCGTGCTTGAATATTACAGGACCCTTCGAATCGAGCTTTATTGCAACAACTATTATAAGCATCGGAACTGCCAGTACGAAAAGTGCTATCAGTGATGCTACAATGTCAAAGGCGCGCTTAAAGAAGCGGTATACATACCGCTTCTCAGTATTTTGTTTGAAATTTTCTATGTATTGTTCATAGAACTCGTCCGAATATTGCTTTTTGTAATCGAAGTCTTGGTTGATCTTTGGGGGAAACTCCGTAGTTATATGAGCTGTGCTTATAGGGGTATCGACAAGTTCTATATTATCCGCAGTTATCACTTTAGTCTCTGCCACCGTCTCGTTATTCAAATATCCCCCGTCCTTCCTTGTATTTTAGAGGCTTTGCTTGTGACTTAGAAACGTAATAAGAGTACCCGCCCTCTTTTTTTGCCGAGAGCGGATTGTGCTGAAAAAGGCTGCGATGAATTTATGTATTATTTCCAAAAAAATACGGAAATGACATACAAACTCCTTATATATTATACAAGCAACCCACCTATCTGTCAACAACTTTTATATCCCCGCAAATAACATTTGGAAGCTTAATGAATAAATTTCAGTATTATTGATAGAATATGGAAAAACGCTTTTTAAATATCTACCGCACGCTCCCACACATTATTACAAACTTAACAAGTAAAACCTGTTAGAAACATTGACAAAAATTGTCAATTGAAGTATAATTTTAACTGTATATTTAAATAATTATTAGTTTGAGGTTGATGCTAATGTCAAAACTGCATGGCATTCATGTGCCACACCGCAAAAACACCGCTGATATGACCCCTATCAGAATGCCTGCGCCGAAAAGCGTAACCATTCCGATGAGCATGCATATTGGCGCTCCCGCAAAGCCGATAGTCAAGGTCGACGACAAGGTAAAGGTTGGTACCCTTATCGCTGAAGCGGGTGGTTTTGTCAGCGCACCCATACACTCATCTGTTTCAGGTAAGGTTACCGCCATCGGCTCTGTTTGGACTTCTAACGGTTCTCAGGTCTCTGCAGTAACCATTGAATCGGACGGGCTTATGACAGAAGATGAGTCCTGTGTTCCGCCCGAAATCACTGGCTACGAGAGCTTTATTTCCGCCGTTCGTGCAAGCGGAGCAGTGGGGCTTGGAGGAGCAGGCTTTCCCACCGCGGTAAAGCTTGATGTAAAGGATCTGTCACGTATTGAAGCGATAGTTATAAACGGCGCCGAATGTGAACCCTACATCACGAGCGACACAAGAACAATGATAGACAACACCGAGCTCGTAAAGGAAGGTATCGAGCTGCTTAAAAAGTATCTCAAAGCCAAAAATATTATCATCGGTATCGAAGCTAATAAGCCTAAGGCTATAACCAAAATGCGAGAACTTGAAAGCGACCCTTCCGTTAAGGTAAAGGTTCTTCCCTCTTTGTATCCTCAGGGTGGCGAAAAGGTGCTTCTTTACCACTGTGCGGGAAAGGTTGTCCCAGAAGGCAAGCTTCCGATAGACGTCGGCTGTCTTGTAATGAACGTTACCACACTCGCCTTCATCGCAAGATATATAAAAACAGGTATACCTCTAACAGAAAAGCTAGTAACAGTCGATGGCAGCGCAGTTAAAAATCCACAGAACGTTATCGTACCCATAGGCACCTCTATGGCAGATGTGTTCGAGTTCTGCGGCGGATTTAAGTGCGAGCCTGCCAAGGTGCTTTACGGTGGACCTATGACGGGCACTGCTGTTAAGACTCTTGATGCTCCGATACTCAAAAACAACAACGCGATACTCGCTTTGGATGAAAAGGACGCTCACCTTCCCGAGCCCACGCCCTGTATACGCTGCGGACGTTGCGTAGATTCTTGTCCTATGAATCTTATGCCCTTCTCATTTGCAAGAGCATTTGCCCTACGGGATTTTGAAGAGCTTGAAAAACGTAAAGTCAACCTTTGTATAGAATGTGGCTGCTGCGCTTATGTCTGCCCAGCAAACAGACCTTTGGTTGAAAATCACAAGCTTTCTAAGGCGGCTCTCAGAAAACACAAGGAAGAGTTGAAAGGAGAGAATGAATAATGGGCAAGCTTACTATTTCAGCTTCTCCTCACATAAAAGGAAAAACCACCACTACGATGATAATGCTCGATGTCGTTATTGCACTTCTTCCCGCACTTGTCGCATCGGTATTTATCTTCGGTATCCGTTCTTTGCTCGTTACCGCCGTCTCGGTGGTAGCTGCGGTGCTTTCGGAATTCCTTTTTGAAAAGCTTTGCAACCGCCCTGTAACTGTCGGCGACCTTTCGGCTGTAGTTACGGGTATGCTGCTTGCCTATAATCTGCCAGTTTCTATACCGCTCTGGCAGGCCGCTTTTGGTTCGGTAGTCGCGATAATAGTTGTAAAGCAGCTTTTCGGCGGTATCGGGATGAACTTTGCAAACCCCGCTATCACCGCCCGTATTGTGATGCTTATCGCTTTCGGATCTTCTATGAGCCACTGGGTATCACCCTCTGCGGTCGGAATATTCAATTTAAACCTTGCCGATTTAGAGGCTTCGGCTACTCCTATGGCTGAAATCGTAAAGGCCAACAGTCTAATCCCCTCACTTTCGGATATGCTGCTTGGAAAACGTGGCGGATGTATCGGTGAAACCTGCCCCCTCGCCCTTATTCTTGGAGGAATCTATCTCGTTGTAAAGAGGGTAATTTCTCTTCACACTCCGCTTGTATTTGTGGGTACCGTTTTCGCTATGAGTCTGCTCTTTGCGCCCGAAACCTTAGCCCAGGGAATTACTTCCCTTGATTACGCCACCTATCAGGTGCTTTCGGGAGGACTCCTTCTCGGAGCTATATATATGGCTACCGACTATTCCACTTCTCCTGTTACCGGTTGGGGCAAGGTTGTGTTCGCTCTAGGCTGCGGAATCATCACCTTTGCTATCCGTCGCTGGGGCTCACTCCCAGAGGGTGTTTCTTATGCGATACTCTTTATGAATATCGTTTGCCCCTATATCAACAAGCTGACCGTAACAAGACCGTTTGGAGGTGTGAAGTCTGATGAAAAATGATACTTTCAAAAGCATAGCTGTTCTCGGTAGTATCTGTCTGGTCGTCGCGCTTCTTCTCTCCTCGGTAAACCTTGTTACCGACCCGCTCATAAAAAAAGCAGAAGAAAATTCTGCTAATGAAGCCTTTTATGTTGTTTTACCAGAAGCCTCTGAATTTGACACGGTAGAGCTCGGGAGTGATGTTCCCACGTCTGTCCTTGAAATGAGACGTGATAAAGGCGGCAGCGGATACGCTTTTAAGCTTAATGTATCAGGCACTTATAGCGGCAAGGATATGACTCTCGTTGTAGGTATTGGCCCTGACGGAAAGATAACAAAGCTTTCCTTTGTTGAATATTTTGATTCACGCGGCTCTGCCGACGATTTTAACAATGTTTTCAGTGGCAACGATAACACCGCCGACGGTATTACCGGCGCTACGATAACATCAAACGCTGTAAAATCGGCACTAAGTGACGCCTATACCGTACTGTCTCAGTATAGCAGCATTGAACAGAGCGATGAGCAAAAGCTCGCGGCTCTTTACGAAAAGCTGATGCCTTCGGCGGCAAGCCCCGTCTTTAAAAAATATACCTTCTCTCCCGTCGAGCTGCCGACAGGCACCGACTCTTCTATCGTGGGGGCGTACGCTCCCTCTAACGAGATCGGATATGTCATTACTGCAAAGGTAAACGATGTTTCGGTAGCTGTTGCTATAAATGCCTTCGGTACTGCTTACAAGGTTTTAGACCTTGATGGAAATGATCTTACAGATGACGTAGCCTATGCTGATATAAAGGCTAAAGCAGAGACTGTTTTAGAGCCCGTTTACAAGGCTAACGAAAATGTAGACAACCGTCGCATTAAAAACGCTGTCAAGGCCGAGTTCGGCGAGAATGTTGCAAACAGTATTACTCTAAACTCATACAAGCTTTCAAACATTTCCTCTACAGTTACAGCTGCTTACAATCTGAAAATAAACGGAAATTCGCACTATGCGTTTACAGCAAACGCTGTAGGCTACGGCGGAACCGTAAAGGTTCTTTATATTATGGATGCCGATGGAAATATCGTACTTTACAAGACCACCTCTCAAAGCGAGTCGAAGGGCTACGGCGCCGCTATCGCAGAAAGTGAATATGCCGATGGTATTATGAGTAACAACATTGATATGCTTTCTGACGACTCTCTTCTCGTTGCAGGTGCAACCGTAACAAGCGAAGCCGTTAAGATTGCTAAAAATGATATAACCGCAGCATTTAATCACGCGAAAGGGGGATAGTGATTATGAATAAAATGCAAAATCTTATTAAAGGCATTGTCCGTGAAAACCCTGTTCTGGTTCTTCTGCTCGGTACCTGTCCCACACTCGCCACCACCTCTTCCGTTAAGAACGCGCTCGGTATGGGTGTTGCAGCCACCGCAGTTCTTCTCGGTTCAAACTTTGTAATCTCACTTTTAAGGAATATCATTCCCGCCAAAGTGCGTATCCCCTCTTATATCGTTGTTATAGCAGGTTTTGTAACCGTTGTTGAAATGGTCATGCATGCCTTTGTTCCCGCTCTTTACTCGGCGCTCGGCGTCTTCCTTTCTCTAATTGTTGTTAACTGTATAATTTTAGGCAGAGCTGAGATGTATGCTTCGAAAAACAGGGTTCTTGATTCTGTGCTTGACGCTGTGGGAATGGGCATTGGCTTTACGCTCGCTCTCTTCCTTATGGCGACAATACGCGAGATTTTCGGTGCAGGCACCTTTATGGGGCTTGAAATTCCATTTATTAAGGATTACACCATTCCGATACTGACCGCGGCTCCCGGTGGCTTCTTTGTTTTCGGTTTGCTTATTGCCGCCGTCAACAAGTTTATGAGCCACAAGCCAAAGACCGAATTTGGTTGCGAGGGCTGTCCTAACGCTCACGCCTGCTCTAAAACCGAATGTGAAAGCAAGGAGGAAAACTGATAATGGATTTTAAATCTTTGCTTGTTATCGTTATGAGTTCCGTACTCGTAAACAACTATGTTCTGACCCAATTCCTCGGAATTTGTCCCTTCCTTGGTGTTTCAAAAAGGACTGACCAAGCCGTAGGTATGGGTATCGCAGTCACATTTGTAATGCTTATAGCTACTGCGGTGACCCACCCGATTCAGTATTATGTTTTAAACGCTTTCGGACTTGAGTATCTGCAGACCATCGTTTTTATTCTGGTTATTGCGGCTCTCGTTCAGCTCGTTGAGATAATTCTTAAAAGGTTTATTCCGTCACTTCATAAATCTCTCGGAATATATCTTCCCCTCATCACAACAAACTGCGCGGTACTCGGCGTCTGCAAAAACAATATCACCGATGCCTACAGTTTTGTTGAAGCGATGGCTTCTTCCCTCGGCGCAGGACTTGGCTTCCTGCTTGCTATGGTGCTCTTCGCAGGAGTGCGCGAAAGAATAGCTGCCTCTAATCCACCAAAATCTTTCCAGGGTGTTCCGATCACACTCGTTGCCGCTTCGATTGTTTCCCTTTCCTTCTTCGGTTTTGGCGGAATCATCGAATCGCTCTTTGCTTAATGGGGGTGCCGAAATGACTGCTATTTTAACTGCCGTTATTGCTGTAACCGTCATTGGACTTCTTTGTGCTGTAATGCTGGTCGTTGCCGCGACTCTTTTCGGTGTAAAGGAAGATGAAAAATTTATAGAATTAAGGGATGTTCTTCCCGGTGCTAACTGCGGTGCCTGCGGATATACAGGCTGTGACGGATATGCTAAGGCTCTCTCAACAGACCCCGATGTTAAAACCAACCTATGTATCCCCGGCGGAGACTCCTGCGCGTCTCAGATTGCTGCTATTCTCGGTGTTGAAGCCGCCGATGTTATAGAGCAGGTCGCGATTGTTCACTGTAACGGTGACTGTGTAAACGCTCCTGAGGTTGCAAGCTTTGAGGGCTCTGCAACCTGTAAAGCCGCAAAGCAGGTATTTGGCGGTCCTGCCGCATGTAACTACGGCTGTCTTGGCTTTGGAGACTGCGTTGTCGCCTGTCAGTATGACGCTATCCGCGTTTTCGACGGCGTTGCAAAGGTCGATCCCTGTCGCTGTACAGGCTGCGGACTTTGCGCTAAAGCCTGCCCCAACTCGATAATCTCTATGGTCAACGCGCGAAAGACCGTTGAGGTCAAGTGCAGCAATAAAGAAAAGGGCGCTGTTGCGCGCAAGCAGTGCAAGGTCGCTTGTATCGCCTGTATGAAGTGCGAAAAGACCTGTCCGCATGACGCTATACATGTTGAAAACAACCTCGCCCGTATTGATTACGAGAAATGTACTTCTTGCGGTGCTTGTGTCGAGGTTTGCCCGACAGGATGTATTAAAGACAGAAACCCTAATAAATAACGTTAAAGGAATCTACGGCACCCAAAAAGAGTGCCGTAGATTAAACTGTTTATGAAGAAAATCGGTTTGGAGAAAAAATTTAAAAATGACATTATACTGACGGCTTCGATTCTGATCGTAGCCGCTTCGGTTTTTTTCATAATCAGTTTAATCGGCAACAAGGGCGGATATGTAGAAATCAAAAAAGACGGCAAAATTATCGCTACCTACCCACTGAGCGAAAACAGAAAGGTTGAAATTGAAAGCGAAAACGGATATAATCTTCTCGTAATAGAAAATGGAGAAGCTTATATAGAAGAAGCCTCCTGTCCCGATAAGCTCTGCATGCGCCAGGGCAAGGTAAATAGGAATGGTGAGACACTTGTTTGTCTGCCGAATAAAACTACTGTGACCGTAGTGTCGGACAAAAAGTCCGATACGGATTTTGTATCATGATTAAGACAAAAAAATTAACCTTACTCGCACTGCTTTGCGCACTTGCAATGATACTCTCATACCTCGAGAGTCTTATACCGCCCATCCTCCCCGTGCCGGGTGTAAAGATGGGACTTCCTAATTTAATAATTGTTTACGTACTGTATAAGCTCGGCGCGAAGTATGCCTTCGTTCTGTCGGTACTCAGGGTGTTTTTGGTTTCTCTGCTTTTTGGCAGTGTTCTCACCCTCGCCTACAGTACGGCGGGCGCAGTGCTAAGCCTACTGCTTATGGCATTCTTTAAAAAACTCGGTATCTTTTCCGAAACGGGGGTCAGCATTATCGGCGGCGTTTCACACAACTCGGCTCAAATAATAGTAGCCTGCATAATTATGGAGACCAGCCAGATAGCATATTACCTGCCTGCACTCATCATATCGGGTGTACTGACCGGAGCGGTAATAGGTATAGGCGGCGGTTTACTCATCAAAAAAATAGATCTTAAGGAGAGATTTTAATGATATCTGAAAAAAATTACGGACTTGGCAGTGCACGTTCTGCCATCAGAGAGCTTTTCGAATACGGCAAAAAGCAGGCGTCTCTTATCGGCGCAGAAAACGTTTATGACTTCTCGCTCGGTAATCCAAGCGTTCCCTCACCTAAAGAGGTTACCGACGCTTTTGCCGACATAATAACCGAATGTGACCCCGTTTCTATCCACGGCTATACAAGCGCTCAGGGCTCAGTTGAAGTTCGCACCGCTGTTGCAAATAACATAAAAAGACGTTTTGGCTTTGATGCTTCTCCCGATAGCATTTATATGACCTGTGGTGCCGCCGCAGCTCTTTGCTGCTCATTCAGAGCTCTTGCTGACGACGACGGCACAAGTGAGATAGTTGCGATCGCTCCCTACTTCCCCGAATATAAGGTATTCGTAGAGGGTGCCGGTGCAAAGCTCTGTGTAGTCCCTGCAGATACTAAAGCTTTTCAGATAGACTTTGACGCTTTGGAAGCTGCTATAACCCAAAACACCGTCGGTGTTATCATAAACTCTCCAAATAATCCCTCGGGTGTTATATATTCGAGAAAAACCATTGAAAAGCTTGCTACTCTGCTCGAAAGAAAATCGGCAGAGTACGGTCACTCTATCTATATTATTTCTGACGAGCCTTACAGAGAGCTTGTTTACACCGACGCAGAGGTACCCTACGTTCCCTGTATTTACAAAAACACTATAGTTTGCTACTCTTATTCAAAGTCGCTTTCCCTCCCCGGTGAAAGACTTGGCTATGTGTTTGTACCTCATACCGCAGATAACGCAGGAAAACTGTACGCCGCCGTTGCAGGATCGGGACGTGCTTACGGCTATGTTTGCGCCCCCTCGCTTTTACAGAAAGTGATCGCACGCTGTGTTGATGTTATGCCCGACCTTACGGTTTATGCAGAAAACAGAAAGCTTTTACTCGATAACCTTACCGCTATGGGTTATGAGTGTGCAGCTCCCGACGGCGCTTTCTATCTCTTCTTAAAGGCTCCGAACGGTGACGGCAACGCATTCAGTGAAAAGGCAAAGGAAAAGAATATTCTCGTGGTTTCGGGCGAAGGCTTTGGTTGCAAAGAATATGTCCGTATCAGTTACTGTGTTGATACCGATATGATCAAGCGCGCTTTACCTAAGTTCAAGGAGCTGATCTGATGTTAGTTTTAGCTTCGGCTTCTCCGAGAAGAAAAGAGCTTATTAAACTTATAAGCGACGATATTACCGTTCATCCGTCAGATGTGAACGAAACAGTACCCGATGGCATGAATGCCGAAAATGTTCCCGAATACTTAGCCGTTAAAAAGGCTGCCGCAGTGGCACGGGAATTCCCAGATGCTACTGTAATAGGCAGTGACACCTCAGTGATTGTAGACGGTATTATTTTAGGAAAGCCAGCTGACCGAGAGGATGCGAAAAGAATGCTCTATCTTCTTTCGGGAAAGACCCACAAGGTCATTACCGGCTGTGCTGTTTTCAAAAATGGCAGGTCGGCAAGCTTTTCCGAGGTCACCGAGGTCAGATTTCATACTTTGACCGAAGCAGAAATAGAGTGGTATCTCGATACAAACGAGCCCTTTGACAAGGCGGGTGCTTACGGTATTCAAGGCTATGGCTCACTTCTTATAGAGGGCATAAACGGTGATTATTTTAATGTTGTCGGACTGCCCGTATCAAGACTTTCAAGACTTTTAAAGAGGTTTTAATTTGGAGATCAAAAAAATTGCCGAAATCAAAAACGGCTACTCAGAAAAATTTGGTATTCCGCGGCAGAGCGGACTTGCGCCCTCGGTTTTATCGCGCATAGTTTTTGAGCCCGAATACAGAGTAAATGAAGCCTTCAGAGATCTTGAAGGCTATTCCCATATATGGCTTATCTGGGAGTTTTCGGCTGCGGTGCGAGATAATTGGTCGCCTACCGTCAGGCCTCCAAGGCTTGGTGGAAATAAACGAACGGGTGTTTTCGCCACCCGTTCTCCTTATCGTCCCAATCCTTTAGGGCTTTCTTGCGTTAAGCTTGAAAGAATAGCGCTTGACACCCCAGACGGGCCCGTTCTTTATATTAGCGGCGCCGATCTTATGAACGGTACACCGATATACGATATAAAGCCCTATCTTCCCTATGCCGATTCTGTTCCGTCGGCTGTTGGCGGTTTTACAGAGACGACCCTTAAAAGACAGGTTGAAGTCGTAATAGCTCAAAACATCTCATCGCGATTACCGCAAAGCACTCTTGCTGCGGTTCGTGATATTTTAAAAGAGGATCCCCGTCCCGCTTATCAGGATGACCCTGACCGCATTTACAAAATGATCTTCGACGGTTTCGAATTCCGTTTTTACGTGCGTGAGGGCAAATTATTTGTCAGCGAGGTAGAAAAACTCAAATGAAAGAAATTTTAACACTTTTCGGTTTGTTTTTTAAGATAGGTATTATGACCTTCGGTGGTGGCTACGCTATGCTGCCGATGCTCGAGCGCGAGCTTGTCGACAAGAGAAAACTTGTTACCATGGACGAAATTATGGATTATTACGCCGTCGGTCAATGCACCCCGGGTGTTATTGCTGTTAATGTTGCCACCTTTATCGGCTATAAGCGCCGCGGTATCATCGGTGGAATCTTTGCGACCCTTGGCGTTGTTTTCCCCTCAATTATAATAATTACACTTCTTGCATCTGTTTTGCAGATGGTTGCAGGACACCCTATAGTTGAGCACGCTTTTGCAGGAATCAGTGTTGCGGTCTGCGCCCTTATCGTGCAGGCTATTTTCAAGCTTTCAAAATCAGGTATAAAGGATATTATGACAGTGATTATTGCCATTGTCGCCTTTAGCCTTTCACTTCTCGGAGTATCCCCGATAATTATAATCATCGCTTCCGGGGTTGTCGGCGTTACTGTCAAAACCCTTATTGATAGAAAAGGGGGTAAAAACCAATGACCTTTCTTTCTCTTTTCATCGAGTTCTTTAAAGCAGGGCTTTTCGCAATAGGCGGCGGTCTTGCGACAATACCCTTTCTTCAGGACATTGCAAGAAATTACGATTGGTTTACCGAAGCTGAACTTACCGATATGATCGCTATTTCGGAGTCTACACCAGGGCCTATCGGCGTCAATATGGCTACCTATGCAGGATATCAGGCAGGCTTTTCGGTGGGCGGACACTTACTCGGCATTCTCGGCGGTCTTGTCGCAACCCTTTCTCTCGTTCTGCCGAGCATTATTATCGTTCTCATAATCGCAGGCTTTTTACAAAAATTCAAGGACAATAAGCTCGTTAAAAACACCTTCTACTGCCTTCGCCCCGCTGTTATCGGAATGCTTGCAGTAACCCTTCTCGGACTTCTTTTCCCCATATTTTTAAATCTTTCAGGTGCCTCTTTTTTTGAGATTATTGATATAAAATCAATTATCCTTTTTACCCTTATTCTCATCGGAGTATTTAAATTCAAAAAGCACCCTATCCTTTATATCGGAATAGGTGCTCTCGCAGGAATAATCTTTAAATTTTAGGAGCACGGTATGGAATATATTACCGACATTGCAATAATCGGTGGCGGCGCTTCAGGCCTTGCTGCGGCTATAGCTGCAAAACGCAAAAACTCTGCTCTTCGGGTCATTCTGCTCGAAGGGCTTGACCGTGTTGGCAAAAAGCTTATTACCACAGGTAACGGAAGATGTAATATCACTAACAAAAATCTTGATCTTTCACGTTATCACGGAGACGACAAGCTGTTTTGCGGTTTTGCGCTTCAAAAATTCGATTGTAATGAAATTAAGAGTTTCTTTGAGTCTATAGGAGTTGATTTTATTTCAGAGGGAGATAAGATTTATCCCGCGTCCCTACAGGCTTCATCGGTAGTCGACGCGCTGAGATTTGAATGTGACCGCCTAGGTGTAGAAACCCTTTTGAACTGCAAAATTAAAGAACTAAAAACGGGTAAAGAGTTTGTACTTATTTCGGACAACGACCACATTGTTTCTAAGGCCGTCATTGTGGCTACAGGACTCTTTTCGGGCGGTGAAAAAATAGGCTCTGACGGCAGTATGTTCCGTGTGCTTAAAAATATGGGACTTTCTTCAGTAAAGGCTACGCCCTCCCTTGTTCAGTTAAAGACCGAGACGGATTTTGTAAAACAGCTTAAAGGAATTAAGGTCGATGCTAAGGCAACTCTACTTCGCGACGGAAAGGCTTTTTGCAGTTATACCGACGAGGTTCTTTTCTGCGATTACGGTCTTTCGGGTCCCGCTATTCTTCAGATATCAAGACAATCCGCAAGGGACGATAAAAAATACGAAGTCAGCCTTGACCTATACCCCGATACCGATACAACTTCTCTGACTGCTTCTTTGAAAAAGAGAGTGGCTCTGCTCTGTCATCGCACGCTCGAGGACTTTTTTGTCGGAGCTCTTAATAAACGGCTCGGTCAAGTGGTACTTAAATACTGCGGTTTCAAACTTGCCGACACTGTTTCTACGCTTTCAGAAAAAGATATCGAGCAACTTGCCAAATCACTTAAAGATTTCCGTTTCAAGGTCACTTCAAATACAGGATTTTTAAATTCTCAGGTCACTGCGGGAGGACTTTCTACAAAAGAATTTGACCCGAAAACTATGATGTGTAAAAAAATCACGGGGCTTTTCGCGACAGGAGAAATTCTTGATATCGACGGTGACTGCGGCGGCTTTAACCTTGCGTGGGCGTGGGGCTCCGGAATAATTGCGGGAGAAAGCGCGGTAGAACTGCTATGATTTTAGTTTCAGATATAAAGCTTCCGCTTGATACCGATTTTAACAATCTAAGCGCAGCCATTAATTTCAAGGGGATCAAAATAAAAAACGCAAAATTATATAGAAAGTCTGTCGATGCAAGGCGGAAGAACGATGTTCATTTCTGTTGTTCTGTTCTTATTGAAACCGATAACGATTTTTTTGCCCTAAAGAAAATTAAAAACGCAAAAATCTATGAAGAGCCGATTTATAAATACAAAAAGTGTGACGCAATACCCGAACATCGACCCGTTGTCGTTGGCTTTGGTCCCGCGGGAATATTTGCAGCTTATACACTGGCTCGCGCAGGACTTTGTCCCATCGTGCTCGAGCGAGGTCAAGAGGTAGACAGACGCACAAGAGATGTAAAGCGCTTTTGGGATGTCGGAATCCTCGACCCTGAAAGTAACGTTCAGTTCGGAGAGGGCGGCGCAGGTGCATTTTCGGACGGAAAGCTGACTACGGGAATAAAGGATGTCCGTTGCCGAGAGGTGCTTAAATTATTTTATGAAAACGGTGCATCAAGTGATATCCTAATCGATGCAAAGCCGCATATCGGCACCGACGTTTTAGCGCTCGTTATAAAGAATATAAGAAAAAAGATAATCGCTCTCGGAGGCGAAGTTCGATTTTCTCATAAACTCGAAAAAATCAATACCGACAGCAATAAAATCGTTTCGGTTGATGTAAGTTCTGACAGCGGAATTTATAATTTACCCTGCGAGCGACTTGTGCTTGCGATAGGTCACTCTGCAAGAGATACCTTTTATATGCTTCGTGACACAGGGCTTCATATGATAAAAAAGCCGTTTGCAATGGGTGTTCGGATAGAGCATCCGCAAAGTATGATAAACCGTGCTTTATACGGTGATTTTGCCGACCATCCCGCCCTCTCAGCGGCTGACTATAAGCTCGCAGTGCATCTCGAAAACGGACGGGGTGTGTATACCTTTTGTATGTGCCCCGGCGGATATGTGGTAAACGCTTCAAGCGAGGACGGGCATATCGCCGTAAACGGTATGAGTTACTGCGCCAGAGACGGCAAAAATGCAAATTCAGCAGTTTTGACCGAGGTTTTGCCTGAAGACCTTCCCGAGGATATTCTTTCGGGAGTTGAGCTTCAGCGAAGCATCGAGCAGGCAGCTTATTCTATTACAGGAGGCCGCGGCGTTCCCGTTTCGACTGTGGGCTCATACCTCTACGGTAAAAGCGCAGAGCCTATCTGCGAGCCGACCGTAAGGCCTTCTGTAGTCTACTCGGATATTTCGAAGGTATTTCCTGAATTTATAAACCGCTCTTTAAAGCTCGGTATTGCCGCACTTGATAATAGACTATCGGGATTTGCTGACTCAGGCGCAGTGCTCACCGCGCCCGAGTCCAGAAGCTCCTCCCCTGTGAGAATGGTGAGAGATGAAAAGCTTAATTCGGTCTCTTTTTCGGGTATATATCCCTCAGGAGAGGGCGCAGGATATGCCGGCGGTATAATGTCGGCGGCAGTAGACGGTATGAAGTGCGCCGAGAGCCTCATAGACAGTCTGTAATTTTGCACTAAAACTTGTCCTGTCGTTTAGCTTTTTAGTACAGAATTGCAGAATTTGGGGAAATAAATCAAATTATTGTTAAATTTTAAACGAATTGCTTGCAAATTATAGCGATTTAGGTTAAAATAATAAAAGAATTTTTTTGGAGGTTAATTTCTATGGTAAAAGTTGCTATTAACGGATTTGGCCGTATTGGCCGTCTTGCTTTCCGCCAGATGTTCGGTGCTGAAGGCTATGATGTAGTTGCAATCAACGATCTTACTAAGCCCTCTATGCTTGCAAATCTTCTTAAGTATGATACTGCACAGGGTGGCTACTGCGGATATATCGGTGAAAATCGTCACACCGTCTCTGCAGATGATGAGGCAGGTACCCTCACTGTTGACGGTAAGACTCTCAAGATCTATGCTGAGAAGGACGCAAAGGATCTTCCTTGGGGCGAAATCGGCGTAGACGTAGTTCTCGAGTGTACAGGCTTCTACTGCTCTAAGGATAAGAGCCAGGCTCACATCGACGCAGGCGCTAAAAAGGTTGTTATTTCTGCTCCCGCAGGAAACGATCTTCCCACTATTGTTTTCAGCGTTAACGAGGATACCCTCACTGCTGACGACAAGATCATTTCTGCAGCTTCCTGCACCACCAACTGCCTCGCTCCTATGGCTAAGGCTCTTAACGAGTACGCTGCTATCCAGAGCGGTATCATGAGCACTATTCATGCTTACACCGGCGACCAGATGATCCTTGACGGTCCTCACAGAAAGGGTGACCTCAGAAGAGCTCGCGCTGGCGCTGCTAACATCGTTCCCAACTCTACAGGCGCTGCTAAGGCTATCGGCCTTGTAATCCCCGAGCTCAACGGCAAGCTCATCGGTTCTGCTCAGCGTGTTCCTGTTGCTACAGGTTCTACCACCATCCTTACCGCTGTTGTTAAGGGTGCAGATGTAACCAAGGAAGGCATCAACGCTGCTATGAAAGCTGCTGCTTCTGAGTCCTTCGGCTACAATGAGGATCAGATCGTATCTAGTGACGTTATCGGTATGCGTTACGGTTCTCTCTTTGATGCTACCCAGACTATGGTTGCTAAGATCGCTGATGATCTTTATGAGGTTCAGGTTGTTTCTTGGTATGATAACGAGAACAGCTACACCAGCCAGATGGTTCGTACAATTAAGTACTTCGCGGAGCTCTAATCCTAATCAATTTTTTAAAACCTTGCAGGTTTCTGCAAGGTTTTTTGTTTTAAATCGTGGCAAAGCCACACATTAATTCTGCATTCTGAATTTTGCATTCAAAAAAGCCGTGAGTTTCCTCACGGCTTTTTTTACATAGATTCGGGAGCTGTTATCTTGAGCATTGTAAGAATGTTCTGGATAACGGTTGCGGTTGCTTTACAAAGGGAAAGTCGTGCCTGAAGCAGAGACTCCTCTTCTCCCTTAACCCTACAAGCGTTATAGAACTTGTGGAACTTTGTTGCAAGTTCAACAACATAATGGGTCATCTTAGCAGGGTCATAAGCCTTTGCAGCAACTATAAGCTCATCGGTAAGCGACGCTATATGCAGTATCAGTTCTCTCTCCTCGGGAGCCTTTAAGAGCGCAAGCTCTTCACCGCTACACTCTCGAAGCGTTATTCCCTCCCCTGCAAGGTTTCTCATTATGCTGCAGATTCTTGCATGGGCATACTGAACATAGTAAACGGGGTTCTGGTTCGACTCTTCAACTGCAAGGTCAAGATCGAAATCAAAATGACTATTCGGCTCACGCAGATTAAAGAAAAATCTTGCCGCATCTATCGGGACTTCATCAAGAAGTGTTACAAGGGTTATCGCCTTACCCGAACGCTTACTTGCCTTTATTACCTCACCGTCACGCACAAGTCTTACCATTTGCATAAGAACAACATCGAGTCTTGTGGCGTCAACGCCGAGTGCAGTCAGAGCCGCCTTCAGACGCGGTACATAACCGTGATGATCAGCGCCGAGTATATCAATAGCCTTATCAAAGCCGCGGGTTTGAAGCTTGTTATAATGATAGGCAATATCGGGTACAACATAGGTAGGAACACCGTTTGAACGGACAAGCACGAAGTCCTCAGAGCCGAAATCAGTGCCCTTAAACCAGAGCGCGTCCTCGCTCATATAGGTGTGTCCACTCTGCTTTAAAAGTTCGATTATGCGGGAGGTCGAGCCGTCGGCGTGAAGTGAGCTTTCCTTAAACCAAGTATTATACTCAATACGGTATTTGAGAAGGTCATCCTTTAGTCCCTGGATATTTTTCGGAAGAGCAAACTCTACTAAAGCACGTCGTCTTTCGGCCTCGTCCTTTTCGACAAAAGAGTCACCGTGAATATCGGCAAATGCCTTGGCGTGGGCTATGATATCAGCTCCGTGGTAGGAATCCTCAGGCATCTCGATACCGTCTTTATACATTTGCAGATATCTCATATCGAGAGACAGTCCAAATTTGTTTATCTGGTTTCCTGCATCGTTAATGTAAAACTCTCTTTCAACATAATATCCCGTTGCATCGAGCACTGCAGCAAGACAGTCACCGAGTGCGCCGCCTCTGGCATTACCGATATGCATCGGTCCTGTGGGGTTTGCCGATACAAACTCAACAAGAACCTTTTTACCCTCGCCAAAGTTGCTTCTTCCGTATTCCTTTTCCTTTACGAGTACATCTGCTACGATATCGGCATAATACTTGTCCGACAAGAAGAAGTTGATAAAGCCGGGACCCGCTATCTCAGAGTGGTCAATATAACTGCCCTCAAAATCAAACTTGCTTTCCAGTATCTCGGCAATTTTACGCGGTGCGTTCCCGAAAGCTTTAGACCAGACCATAGCGGCATTAACAGCGTAATCACCGTGCTCGCGGCTTTTGGTCGACTCTATTTTAAATGCGCCAAGCTCGGCTTCGGGAAGTAAACCTTCGTCTACTGCGCTTTTCGCCGCCGCATTTATTATATTTTCTATCTGATTTTTTGCATCGGATACAATAATAGACATTACTGCTTTATCTCCTTTATCTTTATCTCCATTTTATTTTCGCTTATAAGGCTGGAATTTACATCAATGGTGTAGCTCATATAAATCTCACCCTTTAATTCCTTTATCTTTACCGTCACAGCTTCACCAAATATGCCAATGGTAAAATCCCCCTGAGGCGTACTGTAAAAACAGCTGTGCCGCTTGCCTTTTTCTACAGTCATCCGCGAACTCACAGGGCCTGTTCTCGAAACCTCGGCTTTTGTTCCGTTTTCTATTATGACCTCGCTTTTGACATTTTCGGCGCCTATCATATCGCTCTCGTCGTATACAATACGGCAACCGCTTTCGGTCATTTCAAAAATGCCCTCAGTAGTGAATTCTGTAACGTCCCACTCTCTCGAATCGGCATATTTCTGTTTACCTTTAATATTTATAATTACATTATTCATATTTTGCTTACATCCACAAGACTGACATCCTTGTCGTCTACATTATCTCCTAAAAGTATTCCTGCTACTTCCTTGAAAGCGGCGGTCTTATCGCTGACAAAAAGCTGTCTTGTCGGCCTCTGTTTACCGTCGTTTAAAAGCTGCTTTTCTTCAAGCTCGGCTTTCACTGCTTTAGCGGTAGATACACCCATATTTATTAGGCAGACATCCTCGCCTACCACCTTGGCTATCGCTTCGGTAAGTATAGGATAATGTGTACAGCCGAGGATTATAGTATCCACTCCACTGTCAATAATAGGCTTAAGATATTTTTTTACAACTCCTAAAACGACTTCATCGTCAGCCGAATACCAACCGTCCTCAACAAGTGGTACGAAAAGCGGACAACCGACAGTCACTACATCGGCTTCGGGCATAAACCTTTCTATAAGCCTTTTATGAGCTCCGTTATTTATCGTTGCTTGTGTACCTATTACGCCGATTGTTCGGTTCTTTGTGGTATTTACTGCGTCAACGACTGCGTTTTCCACCACACCCATAAACGGTACGGGTAAACTTTTTGCAGTATCGGCTGCTACGGCACTGACCGTACCACAGGCGGCTACGATATATTTAACGTTCTTGGAGAGTAAAAACTGCTCATCCTGCAAAGCGTAATGCTTTATAGTTTCATTGCTCTTACTTCCGTAAGGCACTCTTCCCGTATCTCCGAAATAGACGATGTTTTCGTGAGGAAGCAGCTTCTCGAGCTCTTTTAAAACGGTGAGGCCGCCGAGTCCCGAATCAAAAACACCGATAGGACGGTTATCTGCCACAGCTTTTCTCTCCTTTCATTGCATAAACGTACATAATATATTATCATATTTATGCCTTAAATTCAAGATTAAACTCAGATTTGTTTACCTTGCGTTTACAATATTTGCAATAAACTATGATAAAATATTTTCGAACTTAAATATAAGGAGTACCGTTAATGCTTAAACTCACTAACATTGTAAAGGAATATGCCGCGGGCGATACCAATGTTGCGGCTCTGCGCGGAGTAGATCTTGAATTTCGCGAGAGTGAATTCGTATCCATTCTAGGTCCATCGGGTTGTGGTAAGACTACCCTGCTCAATATTATAGGCGGTCTCGACCACTATACGAACGGTGATCTTTTCATAAACGGAAGATCAACTAAGGAATTTAAGGACTCGGATTGGGATACCTACCGTAACCATTCTGTCGGATTTGTTTTCCAGTCTTATAATCTTATCCCTCATCAGTCGGTGCTTTCAAACGTTGAGCTAGCTCTCACTCTTTCGGGCGTATCTAAAGCAGAACGCAGAAAGAGAGCTATTGAGGCGCTCGAAAAGGTTGGACTTGCTGACCAGATACACAAAAAGCCTAATCAGATGTCGGGCGGACAGATGCAGCGTGTTGCTATTGCGAGAGCTCTTGTAAATAATCCCCATATTCTTCTTGCCGATGAGCCTACAGGCGCGCTTGATTCCGAGACCAGCGTTCAAATAATGGAGCTCCTTAAAGAGATATCAAAGGATAAGCTCGTTATAATGGTAACCCACAATCCTGACCTTGCCGAGGAATATTCAACCAGAATAATCCGCCTTTGGGACGGTCAGATAACAGGAGACACCGATCCTTATACCGCTGAGGAAAAGGCTGAGGAGAAGCCACAAAAACCCGATAAGAAAGCCAGAAAGGCAGAGAAAAAGCCCTCTATGTCCTTCTTTACTGCTCTTTCTCTTTCTCTCAACAACCTTATGACCAAAAAGGCAAGAACTATCCTTACCTCCTTTGCGGGCAGTATCGGTATAATTGGAATCGCCCTTATTCTCGCTCTTTCAAACGGAATACAGACATATATCGACGATGTTCAGGAGGATACTCTCGCCTCGGCTCCTATCACTATCCAGGCAGAAACAGTCGATATGACCGAGCTTATCCAGAAGTTTATGGGCACTGCAGACAATAATATTGACCACCCCCTTGACAAGGTATATTCCAGCCCTGTTTTAAACGAGCTTCTCAACACTATGGTAAATGCCGAAGTCTCGGTAAACAACCTTAAGGATTTTAAGACATACCTTGAATCAAACCCTAATGGCATAGACGAGTTTATTAGTGCCATTGATTATTCATATGCTTTTGATTTCAATGTTTATGTTAAGGACTCCGACGGAAATATTGTAGAATCTGATGCTATGAAGCTTATGCAGGAGTCTATTGGTATTAATATGGACATGGGCGCTATGACCGGAATGGGTAATATGGGCTCTATGGGCGGCATGGGCATGAATCAGATAATGATCTATGAACAGATGCTTGCAGGCAAGAACGGCGAGATCATAAACGATGTCGTTCTCTCTCAGTATGATGTTATCCACGGAAGCTGGCCGAACGATTACAACGAGGTCGTGCTTGTCGTAAACGAAAACAACGAGATAAGCGACGTTGCTTTACTTGCGCTCGGTCTTACCACTCTTGAAGATGCAAAAAACATCTGGCAGGATGTAAATAACGGCGAAGAAGTTGACACCGAAGTAAAGAGCTGGACTTATGATGAAATCTGCGATATGACCTTCCGTCTTATTCCCTCCTGTAACTTCTACCGCAAGGACGCTGTAAACGGCACTTATGTTGACCGCCGCGAGTCTGCATCTGAGCTCAGCCTTATGTATGAAAGCGGAATAGAGATGAAGGTAAGCGGTATTATCCGTCCGAAAGAGGACGCTACTGCTGATATGCTTCAGGGCTCTATCGCTTATACCAAATCTCTCACCGACTATGTTATAAAATACACTGCCGAAAGCGATATCGTAAAGGACCAGCTTGCAAATCCCGATGTCGATGTTATTACGGGACTCCCCTTCAAGACAGAAAGCTATGTTGAGCCTGATGACGAAACTAAGGTCGCCGACTTTAAAGAATATATCGCAGGTCTCAATGATATGCAGAAAGCGGAGCTTTATAAGGCTATCGTTTCAACTCCTACCGAAAGCGAGATAAAGGCACAGATAGAAGCCACAATTGCAATGCCGCGCGAACAGCTTGTTGCACAGATAGTCGCTATGTATTCTGCCGAGTCGGGCTCCTCTGACTCGACTATGTCAGCAGATGAGATCAAAGCAGAGATTTCAGCGCTGAATGATGATGAACTCAAGGAGCTTATCACCGCTATGCTGCCCGACGCGCTTCGTGAGATGCAGGCGGCAACCGCAGCCCAGCAGCTTGCAGCTCTGACTCAGGATCAGCTAAGTTATGCACTGGTAGGACTTATGCAACAGACTCCCCCCGAAAAGATGGTTGAGTATTATGGTCTTCATATGCCTGCTACCGTTTCAGAATCCACCTATAAGGATAATCTGAGAACGCTCGGAAGCGTATCTCTCGATTCACCCTCCACCATAAACATCTACGCCGCCACCTTTGAGGCAAAGGATATGATAGCCGATGAGATCGCAAACTACAACTCAAAGGTATCCGAGGATGATCAGATAAGCTACACCGACTATATGGCGCTTCTTATGTCATCGGTCGCAACTATAATAAATGTAATTTCATATGTGCTTATTGCCTTCGTTGCAATTTCGCTCGTTGTATCCTCAATAATGATAGGTATCATCACCTATATTTCAGTACTTGAGCGCACCAAGGAGATAGGTATTCTCCGTGCTATTGGCGCTTCGAAGAAGGATATTTCGAGAGTCTTCAACGCAGAGGCTCTCACTATCGGCTTTGCTTCGGGTATGTTTGGTATACTCTTCACGGTACTCTTCTGCATCCCCGTAAACGCTATTATTCAAGGTCTCTCGGGAATTTCTAATATCGCGGCTGTTCTGCCTCCTGTGGCAGCTGTCATACTTGTACTGATAAGTATGCTACTGACCTTTATTGCCGGACTGTTACCCTCCGGTATAGCGGCTAAGAAGGACCCGGTCGAGGCTCTCAGGAGTGAATGATATGGGCTTCAGACAAAAACTGATGCAATTTATGTGCGGCAGATATATAAGCTACGGTATGGATCTACTCAGTCGGATTCTTATCGTAGTCTGCATTGTGCTTGCTGTCGTCAACCTTTTTATCGGCAGCATACTTGTACAGCTTATTGAAACTGCGCTATTGTTTTACTATTTTTTCCGTCTTATGTCGAGAAATATTGCGGTAAGGCAGAAAGAAAACAATGCTATTGTAGGTTTAAAGAATAAGATAGTGCGTGCTTTCAGGCTTGAAAAGAGAAAATTCAGAGAGCGTGAAAGTCACATATATAAGACCTGTCCGCACTGCAGGGTAACGCTGAGGCTGCCAAGAAAACCGGGGCGCCACAATGTAAACTGCCCGAGATGCAGAAACAATTTTGAAGTAAATGTTAAATAAAAATTGAGGTAAGACAGCTTGTCTTACCTCAATTTTTTTATTAATTAATTCCATTATCTGTGCCAAGCTATACGATATTCTACTCAAGCAAAAACACCTTCATCCTTGCCTTCAGTAAATCATAAACTTCACGAACTGATAACTTATTAAAATATTTTGAAATAAAGCTCATAGTAAATACCTTTTATATTCGCACAAGTAAAGTTACCGTTTCGACATGGGTCATAAGACCAAAAGGTATATTTTTGTGCCCAAAGCGGGGGTTGTAAAGCCAAAAGGTATATTTTATGTATCGTTTTTTGGGGAGATAAATCTTTTTTCTATAAAGCCTTTCGCACGACGACCCAAGTCGAACACCAAATCTTCGGACATGAATTTTGTAATCAATAAATTATCGCCTTGAATTTGTTCGAGGGAAAATTCGTCAACCTTAAAGGAATAGCACCCCAGATCATTTTCTCTGATAGAAAAGCCATGCCTTAAGTCTGCTGTAATTCGCAATTCGTCATCAACAAGAAAAATGCAAACATCCCGATTCTTAAATCTTTTATCATTCGAATCATAACACTTTGTTACAATGCAAGGTTCTGTCCAACCGTAATATTCTCGCAAGAATATTATAGATTCATCAACACAATTTCTTTTCTGAATAGCCAATTTTTCCTGTGCCTTTTTATAGATCGGAGAACTTACAAATGAGCCGATCAAAACGGACACAAGAAGTGCGCCAAATCCTAACATGATCATAGCAATAACAACCAAGACAAAGAGAAAAGGATTTTTGGGCGTTGGGATTTGCACAATTAAAAACAAACTGCCAACAAAAACTGCAATAAATACGACTAAGAATAAAAGTGTTCCTGAAAAGTTCAAAAATTTACCTTGACGGTCGCTTTTCTTTTCTTCATCGGTCAGCTCTACATCTTGATAGACCATTTTTCAATCTTCTTGTTTTAATGTGTCGCATTGAAAATATCGCACCACTTTCTCCTTTCTTCGATATGTTATACTAAACTGCTGTAAACTGCATTTTCGAGTTTTGCTCAAAACTCACATTTGTCCCAAAGCAAAATCAAAGCATTTTTAATTTTTGAACACCGAATTTTTGAGTTTTTCTTTCAAAACCACTCAAAAGGCTTGATTTTGCCCGTTATAAGCCGATTTTCGGCTCATCTTCTCGTCAGACAAACGACACTTTCAACGTGGGTCAAGACGACAAAAGGTCTCAAAATGGTCGAAAAACGGGGGTTTCAAGTGCAAAAAGTCTCAATACATAGGTGGAAAGTAACATTTGTCCCTGAGTTTTTAGCAGTTTTCGGAAATATATCATTCAAACATAAATGATAATTTTATTTGATTTTTTCTTGCGCAAATATAGCTTTAACGGCATGCCCAACTTGATCTTCAAGGCTTGACGAGGACAGGATTCAACACACTTCAGGCATCTAATGCACTTGCGGTTTGTTGTGCCCGATTTTATCGCTCCAAAGGAGCAACGCTCGGCGCAAAGATTACAGCCATTGCAATTTTCACTTTTCTGTATCGCAAGCCCAATCCTGCTTCTTAGTTTGGGGAAAATATCAGCTAAAGGATTTTTATAAAGTCTGGGGAGTTGTATATACGAAGGCTCTTTGACTTTTTCAACGATGGGCTTTAGTTCATCAAGGTCACAGAAAGCATCGTCATTGTCTATGTAGGAGTGTTTCGTAGGAATATACGCTCCCGCGACAATATTCTTTTGATAGTTTTTTTGAATTTCATATAGAACGTTTCCACAGCACATTTTTCCGTAGGTAGCGACAACCGTTAGATTTTCAACCGATATGTTCTTCAAAAAACTCTTTACAATATCGGGAATGTTTTGGCAGTGTACCGGAAACACAAGAACAAGATTTTGATAATACTCCGCACATTTTATTTCCATATCCGCAAGCGGATACCCTAATTGATTTGCAAAGTACGTCGCGATTACCTTGCTCTGACCTGTATTTGAATAAAAAACTACTGCGTTCATGATTCAAAGTACTCCCGCATGATCGCGCACTCGGTTATTTCATCAAGAGAAAAGCCAAGCAAGGCTTTTAACTCCGCCAATGCGTCCTCTCTCGACAAATTGTTGCTTCGGCTCGCAATTGCGATTTCAAGTGCGCTGAATGGGATCATCGTACTTCTCATATGATAACTCCACTCATAAACGCCACCGCATATTTCATCAAAATCCACTTGTACAAATGCGGGGATATTTCCTGTCCAAGAAGAAACACGAATGGCTCTTTTTAAAGGAATCAGAATGTTCGGAACTTCCTTGATCGCTTCGCATACGTTGTATACGAGTTGGTTGGAATAACCCGCTAAATTCTTAATTTTGCTATCGCCGTACGCAAGCTGCTTCATTGTAGCAAGGGTATGAAATTGCCCCTTTTTCAGCGATGGGTGTAGAGTTAAGATCCTACCTACGTTTAGAAAGAAATTCAGAACTTTGCTTTGTGGAAATGTGTAAGCAATTTGAGGTGCCATATGATTGAAATATAAGCCCAGAAGTTGCGCCGGCTCGTTTCCCGCAACGAAATACGGTATTTTGTTTGCAACAAGCTCGGGATAAAACAACACGTACGCAAGAGAGGGACAGGCACAGGTATTTTCGCTCAAAGAGTATAGCTTTTTATATATCTTCCTTAAATCGAGATTTGAAATTTTGCGGCTGATAAATTCAACCGAATCAAGCGATTGTTTAGCATTTTCAATGCTTTTCTTTGCGCATTCGGACATATAAGGAATTTCCCAAGTAAGCGCCAAAACACGAAGTTTTAAAACTTTGGACAAATAGTACAGTAGGTAAGTAGAATCTTTGCCACCCGTGTAAAACACAGCAACGTCAAAGCGTGATTTTTTTGATCTCGGGAATGTATTCATAATCGGAACGATGCTTTTTAGATTTTTTGTCTTTTCTGCGGATTGACAGATCGGACATCTGCCGTCAGAATCAAATTCTATCCCCGGGATCATAAAAT
>JAZQER010000025.1:0-14878 GCA_045539095.1 Acutalibacteraceae bacterium
TGTCTTCCTAAGACCGCTTGGGCCCTCCGACTTTATCTTTGACCTCGAATATTATAAGAATTACGCTAAGCAGCTTGAGAATGCTGGCGCAGATTCTATATGCGTTAAGGATATGGCGGGCCTTCTTACCCCCTACGGTACCTATGACCTTGTAAAGGCTCTCAAGGAGACCGTTAAGGTTCCGATTCAGGTTCATACCCACTATACTTCGGGCCTTGGTTCAATGGTTCTCTTGAAGGCAATTGAAGCAGGAGCAGATGTTGTTGACACTGCAATTTCACCCCTTGCTCTAGGAACTTCTCACGCAGCCACTGAGTCTATTGTTGCGGCTCTTCAGGGTACCGAGTATGACACAGGACTTGACCTTGAAGCGCTCAGTAATATAGCTAAATATGTTTCTACCCTTAGGGAAAAATATCTCGAGAACGGACTTCTTAACCCCAAAATGCTTGGCGTTGATGGAAAGACACTTATTTATCAGGTACCGGGCGGTATGCTTTCAAACCTTGTTTCACAGCTTAAGCAAGCAGGAAAAGAAGATAAACTCAGTGAGGTTCTTGCTGAAGTTCCCGCGGTCCGTGCTGACTGTGGATATCCTCCGCTCGTAACTCCTTCTTCTCAGATCGTAGGTACTCAGGCAGTATTTAATGTAATAAACGGCGAACGCTACAAGATGGTTACCAAAGAATTCAAGGGACTTGTTCGCGGCGAGTACGGAAAAACTCCGCTTCCGATAGATCCTGAGTTCAGAAAGAAGATCATAGGTGATGCTGAACCTATCGACTGTAGACCAGCAGATCTTATTGAGCCTGAGCTTCATAAGATCCGTGAGGAGGCTAAACAGTGGATAGAGCAAGAAGAGGATGTTCTTTCTTATGCACAGTTTGGTCAGGTTGCAGTTAAATTCTTCGAAGAACGCAACAACAAAAAGTATAAGGTGGATTCTGAACACGCTGATGCTGAATCTGCAGTTCATCCCATCTAAAAAAACTGTTGCATTATTGAGATATTTGTGTTATAATCCCCTTGTTATAATGTTATGGAAACTTTACGGAGGTTATATAAATGTTAGTTTGGCAGATTATTTTTGGTATATTGCTTTTAATCGCTTCTATCGTCGTTATTGCTGTTGTTCTTCTTCAGCAGGGTCATCGTGCCGGTATTAACGGTGCTATTTCCGGCGGTGCAGATACATTTCTTTCTAAGACAAAAGCCAGAACTCTTGATGCTACGTTAGCTCGAGTTACAAAGTACATCGCTATCGGTTTCTTTGTTCTTGTGCTTTTGGCTAATGTTGTTTTAGCAATTGTTAAATAGTTTGAACAGCAACACTTTTTAGTGTTGCTGTTTTCATATATTTAAAGGATATCTCATAATCTTATTTTGAAGATTGTGAGGTTTTTTTATGTCAGTTATAAAAATCGTGTTCTTTGCGTTATTAGCTATTTACGGCTGTCTTTTCTTAATTTTTGCAGCTTTGACGGGCAAGCCGTGTAAAGCAATGATAATCAATTCGATTTCGGGTTGTTTTGCGCTTATTATACTTAGTTTGTTAAAAAATATATTATCTTTAAACATTGCAGTTAATATATATTCATTGCTTGTGTCCGTAATTTGGGGCATACCCGGGGTTATAATACAATTAATCATAAATACAATATATTAAATTTATCTTCCTAATTTGAGTGTTTTGTAGTATAATATTTGTATAAAAATGAAGGGGAGTAAAATGCTTAATTTTGGTTTAGGTCGCGGTTGTAGCGGAAAGTCGGAGCAAGTAGGTGATACAGCGGCTAAGGCTTCACTTTCTAAGCAAGTAATTATAATAATACCTGAGCAATTTTCGTTTGAAACCGAGAGGGCAATTCTTCATACAAAGACCTATAATAACGACAACATTAAGGTTATGAGTTTTACAAAATTATATGCCGAGGTCTCTCGTACTGCGGGCTTTGGCAAGCTTCCGATTATGAGTGACGGCGAGCGCATATTGCTTACTGATATGGCTCTAAATCAGTCTAAGGAACAACTTACTGTTTTTGATAGGTTCGCAGGATATCCTGAATTTTCGTCGAAGATTGCCGATACAATAAACGATTTTAAATTTGCGGCTGTAAACGCTGATATGTTATTAGATGCGGCTTGCGGTATCGGTGGCTCGTGCGGCGCCAAGCTTCACGATATAGCGGTTGTAATGTCGGTTTATGATGCTCTTATTTCGGACAAGTTTATAGACCCTTCAGATTATTTGACAAGACTGTATAATATTCTTGAGTTTTTTGAATATTTTAAGGACAAGGAAGTTTACTTTGATTCTTTCACAGGTTTTACGGGACAACAATTCAAAATTATTAACCGTATACTTTCACAAGCCGATGAAGTAACCTTTTCATTTTGTACAGACAATATTTCTGATACAGATTTAAACATTTTTTATAACATAAATAAAACTGCTCAAAAGCTCCTTGCGCTTGCAAGAATGAACGGTATTGATATTGGCGAACCTGTAAAGCTTTATAATAATCATTATTCAAACAATTCACTAAAGAATTTAGAAAGATTATTTGCCGGCGAAAGTACTGTAAAATTTGCAGATGAAGGGGATAATAATTTACGTATTATCAGGTGTAATGACCCACGCGAAGAAGCTTTTGCTGCAGTCGGAATAGTCAGGAATCTGGTTGAAAGTAAAAAATACAGATACAGAGATTTTATTATTGTAGCAAGAAATGCCGATACATATAAAAACTATATTGAGATTTTCTGTAAGAAAAATAAAATTCAGTGTTTTTTAGATAAAAAAGTAGAGCTAACAGATACGATACTGTATATATATATTCAATCCTTACTGAAGATTAAATCTTCTTTCTCAACTGAAAATATTTTAACTTGGCTTAAATGCGGCTTCAATTCTTACGACTCAGACGATATTTATGCTCTTGAAGATTATATTTACGTATGGAATATTGCAGGAAGAGATTGGGGAAAAGAGTGGATAATGAATCCAAGCGGTTTTGGTAACTGCGAAATTTCTGAGGAGGATAAAGCCCTTTTATTAAGGCTTAACAAGATTCGGGAAGATGTTTATAAGCGGCTTAACAGATTCTGTTCGTCGTTTGACGGCTCCTCGCTCCAACACTCTAAGGCATTGTATGATTTTTTAATTTCAGAAAAAGTAGATGAACATTTGTCGACTGTTTGTCGAAACCTAGAGGATGACGAAGACAGATTTTCTGCTTCTGTTTTGCGACAGTCCTGGGATAAAATTATGCAGATATTAGATTCGGTTGCGAATCTTTGTAAGCCTGACATAAAAACAGATGACTATATTAAAGCTGTAATGATATCCTGTAAGGCTGTATCGCTTTCCAATATTCCTCAGATGCTTGACGAGGTTACCTTCGGAGACGCTGACAGAATAAGACCGTCAAAGCCGAAAGTTGCAATAATTCTCGGAGCTAATCAAGGTGTTTTTCCACACCAATCATTAAAAACGGGGCTGTTAGCTTCCAAAGATAAACGAAAGCTTGAGGAGTTCGGTATTTCACTGAATGATGATGAGATTAAAAGCGCTGTTGAAGAGAACTATCTTGTGTACTCAATGGTCTGTTGTCCGATTGATAGGACTTTTATACTTTATTCTCAAAAGACCGTCAGTGGAGAAAAGCTTGAACCGTCTGCATTCTTATCTAAAATCGAGGACAGTTTTAAGAGGGTCATTACAACAGATTTTGATCCCTTGGCTGAGTGTATATTTATGCCTCCGACACCAGAAAGTGCCGCTTATTTAATGAGCGATCTTTACGGAGAAAAATTTGAGACAGTAAAAGCATCCTTAAAAGAATGTGGCGAAGTAGATAATATACTTCAAAGCTTTGATAAAGACTTATTTAATGATAGTTTTGTCATTTCCGCTGAGAATTCAGATAAACTTTTTAATGACAGTATTTATATTTCTGCATCCAAATTTGACGATTTTTATTCTTGCAGATTAATGTACTTTTTGAAATTCGGTTTAAAAACAGGAAAACTAAGACAAGCCGACCTTAACTCAATTCAACGGGGAACAATTACCCATTATGTTCTTGAAACACTGATAAATACATATCGTAAAAAACTCGGCGAGCTGTCCGATAATGAGATAAGCAGTGAGGTGGACCGTCTTATTGATGAATATGTTGTCTCCATTTCAGGCTCCGAGATTTTGCTTACCCCTCGCTTTAAATTTCTCCTTTCTAAGATTGCGCGATCTGTTAAGTGTGTAGTTATGCATATTGCGGAGGAGTTTAGACAGAGTGACTTTGACCCAGTTTATTGCGAATTTGAGATATCGGAAAACGGAGATATTCCAGAACTTAGAATTCCTATTGATCAAGGCGAAATGGTGCTGACAGGAAAAATCGATAGGGTGGATCTGTTTAAAAATACTGTTAGAATAGTCGATTACAAAACCGGCACTAAGTCATTTGAACTGTCAGATACTCTTTTGGGGCTTAATATGCAGATGCTTATTTATCTGTATGCACTGATAAAAAACGGTGACACTATAGCTTCCGACCTTCGCGCGGGGGGCATACTTTATATGCCTGCTAAGAGCGACTCAAAAACAAAAAAGCTTACGATGAACGGACTTATTCTTGAAGATGAAGAAGTTATTGGTGCAATGGATAAGGAAAATAAGGGTAAATTTATACCAAGCTATAAAGTCGGTAATAAATCGTTTGTTGACCAAGAGCTATTTTCATTGATTTTTGAGAATATTGAAAAACTTATAAAATCTATGGGTAACACCATAAGACACGGTGATTTTATTCCCGAACCTACTGACTCTTTAGGCGCGGATGCTTGCAAATACTGTGATTATGAATCGGTTTGCAGAAGACGAAACCATAAGCATTTTAAGGTTGAAAAGCACAGTAATGAAGCAATTAGAGAAATACTGAAAGGAGGAGATACAGGTGGAGTTTAAACCGACTGCTGCGCAAGAAAAAGCAATCTATTCAAAAGAAAATACACTTGTATCAGCCGCCGCAGGCTCAGGAAAAACTGCAGTATTAGTGCAAAGAGTCATAGAGTTGTTGACCGATAACGACAATCCGCTTATGGCAGACCGTATGCTTGTTGTTACTTTTACAAACGCAGCTGCAGAAGAACTAAAGCTTCGAATTGAAAGAAAACTGAATGACGCTCTTGAAGCCGAACCGTATAATCAGCTTCTTCAAAAGCAAAAGGTTCTGTTTGCCACTGCAAAGATAAGCACAATTGATACTTTTTGTATTAATCTTATCAGAGACAATTTTGAAAAGGCGGCAATTGATCCATCCTTTAAAATTGCTGATAACTCAGATATTAGAATGATTATGTCTGCATCGTTATCTAAGATTTTGAACGATGAGTTTAATTCGTCTGATAGTGATTTTTTAAATTTGCTTGAATATGTGGGATCGGATTACGATGATAATGAGCTCGCAAGAATGATTTCTGAAATCTATTCTTACAGTAGAAAAATGCCTTATCCCGAAAAGTGGATATCAAAAGTACTGAAAAATTATACTGATTTTGCTGACGGTAAGAATAACAGTTGGTTTTTAGATGCTCTGAAGCTTGTCAAAGAGTTTGCATATGAAGCTAAGTTAACTATTGAAAAAGCTGTATCTTCTCTTGAATACAATGAGGTTGCATTTGAGAAATACAGTGAAAATATTTTATATATTTCAAGTTTTATCAGCAGCTTAATTGCATTTTGTGACACTGACGATTGGGATGGGATTTATAATATTATTAAAGATTATTCGCCGCCTCCAATGAAAATACTTTCCGCGAAGTATAAGAGCGAGGAATCTGAATATGCAAAAGCGCAACGAGACGCTGCTCAAAAGTTGATTTCTCATATTATGAAGCTTGTTTACGGCGACAGTAAAACACTGAGAAATGAGATATCTGAATCTCTTCCTCACATTAAAAAGATATCGGATCTTGTAATAGAATTTTCAAAAGCAGTAAGCAAAGAACTGCAAAGTAGGGGACTTATGACCTTCGATATGGTCGAACAAACTGCTTTAGAACTGATTACCGAATATAAAGACGGCAAGATCATGCCTTCTGCTGATGCTGGTGACTACATTTCTGCTTTTGATGCAGTGCTTGTTGATGAATATCAGGACACTAACGATCTTCAGGACACACTTTTTAGGGTGCTCTCTGATGGTGAGAAAAAAATGTTCTGTGTGGGAGATGCAAAACAGAGTATATATCGTTTTCGCGGAGCAAATCCCCATAATTTTATTCAAAAGAAAAAAATATATTCAGATGAGGATTCTGAAAATCGCTTTGGCTTAAGGGTAGACCTTGCCGGCAACTTCCGCAGCCGTCGGGAAATATGTGATTATGTAAACCGATTATTTTCTTTTATTATGCACGAAGATACTGCAGGCATAGAGTATGATGCAAAAGAAAAATTAGAGCCGCTTGCGGTTTTCCCCGATAACAATGAGAAAAAGGTTGAACATCATTTTGTTGACATTTCTGCTCTGGCAGATTTATCAGACGATGATTCGTCTGATGCAAAGTGTGTCGCTGAGGCTAATGTTATCGCAAAGATAATTAAGGACACACTAAATGCACCTCCTTTTATTAAGTGCGATAACGGTCTTAGACAAGCAAAATACAGTGATATTACCATATTAATGAGATCGCTTAGCGGAAGTGGACCGATTTTTTCAAAAGTTCTTAGAGAGCACGGTATTCCTATTTCTCTCGCGGATAAGAGCGTTTTTGAAGCTGATGAGGTAGTAACGCTGCTATCACTTTTACGAGTTATTAATAATCCCTATGATGATATTTCTCTTCTAACGGTACTTACATCACCGCTCTTCGCTTTTACAATAGATGAGCTGGCACAGATGCGCTCAGAGTACAAAAAAGGCAAACTCATTTCAGCGATATCTGTTGCGGCGTCGAATGGGAATATAAAGGCAGACTCATTTTTAAAGAGCCTATCAGACTATCGCAAGATAAGTGTTGTATCAAAGGTATATGAGCTTATAGACAGAATTTTTGATAACACGAATTTTGTCGGTATAGTCTCTAGAATGACTGACGGAGATATGAAAAAGGCAAATCTACTGTCTATAAGAAATCTTGCTTTATCTGTTGAAAGCGAAGGGAAGCGAAGTCTGCGTGAATTTCTTTACAGGGTTGAGGAAGCAAGCGATAAGGATTTGAGGGCGGAAATACCTCACACTGGTGATTCTGTACGCATATCCACCATTCATTCTTCAAAGGGACTTCAGTATCCTATCTGTATACTTGCCGATACGGGACATCAATTTAATTTTTCTGACTGCTATGCTTCTTTGCTGACCGATGAGCATTATGGCTTTTCATTCAGATATTCTGATGCACATAGTAATGAAAGGTCAGAAACATTTTTGAGAACGCTTATGTCCGAGTATGAAAAAGAACAGCTTATGGCGGAAGAGATACGCCTTTTGTATGTTGCGATGACCCGCGCAGAGGAAAAACTTATAATTACATCTTCGTTTACAGATTTGAAAAAGAAGATATCTTCGCTCGTAGATATGGGATTTGTTGAGCACGGTCGTATGCGAACGTATTCGTTTAAAGCTACAAAATCATATTCTGATTGGATATTTGCAGATGAGTTCTATAGAAATGCAGATAAATATATCGAATACTTGAACGGAGAGTCAGAAATTGAGGGTATTCATACATACTTCGAGCCCGCTCAACCGCAGAAGACTGATGAATATCAAGCTGATGAAAGTACCGTAAAGCGGCTTATCAAAAATTATTCTTATGAGTATCCGTTTTCAGAGCTCCTCAGTATAGAGGCAAAAGCATCGGTAACCGATATTGTTCATAAGGCGGACGAATCAAAATATCAGTTTACTGCCAAACCTGCATTTATGACCGGCAATGGTTTGAATTCTGCCGAAAGGGGAACCGCTACGCATAAGTTTATGCAGTTTTGTGATTGCTATGCTGCATCGGTATCTGTTGAAGATGAATGTGAGCGGCTTTATGAATTAGGATTTCTTACTAGGGAAGAAGCTGACTGCGTTGATAAAGTATCGGTTCTTAAATTCTTTGAATCAGAACTTTACAAAAGAATTATTGCTTCTAAACAGGTGAGAAGAGAGATGAATTTCTTATCTGAATTTCCTGCAAGTTATCTGAAAACAGATTTAAATCCCGCGCTTTCTGGTGAAAAGATAATTGTTCAAGGCGCAGTTGATTTGCTTTTTGAGCATGATGACGGAATCGTAATCGTTGACTTTAAGACAGACCGTAATAAAAACGAACTAGAGCTTACAAAGTGCTACAGCGAACAGCTTAAGATTTACGGTATGGCATGTGAGAAACTTCTTAAAAAGAAGGTAAAGCAGCTTATAATTTATTCGTTCACACTTAATAAGACAATAGAACTGTAAAAAACACGGTGTCCAATGACACCGTGTTTTAAATTAATAAGGGGGATATTTGTTTATTTTCAAAAGCGTTTAGAAGAGTTTCGTAAATGAGTTCATAATCGGCTATCATAGATTTTTCCTTGTTTATAGCATCGTCCTGACCAAATGGGACGAAATAGATGTTCTTTGTATTTAGGAGAGCTCCTATATTTTTAGCAGAAGCACCTAATGCGTCATTTGTTGCAATTGCAAGTATTACAGGCTTATTGTTTCGAAGATGAGCTTTGACAGCCATTGTAACTGTTGAATCGGTTATACCGTTAGCTAGTTTAGCAAGAGTATTGCCTGTACACGGACAAACTATAAGCGCATCGAATAACTTTTTAGGACCTATAGGCTCGGCTTCTACTATTGATGATATAATCTTTTTGCCACAAATTTCTTCAACATTATGACGCAAATCGTCTGCATTTGTAAATCTGGTGTCAGAGCTTGCAACTATTTCGGAGAATATCGGTTGTATGTCATATCCGATATTTTTCAACTTCCCGATTTGCTCTACTGCTTCTTTTATCGTACAAAATGATCCGCACAGAGCAAAACCAAGTCTGTTTTTTTGCATGTACACTCCTCGTTTTGCTATTATGATTGTAGCGTGTCAAAGCGCTCAAAAGTGCTCGACATTCCACTTTTAACTGTTATCAGATATTTAGTTCTTTGATAATACTTATAACGCTGTCGTGAAATATTTTACCCGCGCTTTTAGGACTGTATTTTTCGGGTATAGCAGGAGCATAAATTACGTTTTTATTTTTTTCTTTTGCATAATTAATGTCGGTCCCGATTCCGTTAGATGCCAATTCAATGATTAAGGCGTAAGTTTTATCTAAGCGTTCTTTATCTAAGATAAGATAGGGAACAGTTTGAAAAATAAAATCAAAATCAGATATCTTTTCATTAAGTTCATCATATTCGATAAAGCCAAATGTACGCGATTTTGCAGAATATTCATCTTTGTGATTTCTGGCTGTGACCCACACGTTAGCGCCGAACCCCTTTAGTCTGTCTGCTATTATTTTACCAATACGGCCGTAACCGATAACAAGACATTTGCTGTCAAATAGAGTAATATCACTGTTTTTTACAGCTTCAAAAATTGCGCCTTCAGCCGACGGAATGGCATTCATTGAAATAAAAGGCTCATATTTGTTAATATCGATACAGCTGCGGATATCTGTAGAATAATTACAGGAAATAATAAGACAATTTTTATCTATTCGGTCTATTAATTCTTCTATAGTGATACTGCATCCGTTAAAATTCACGGTTTGGTCTTTTTTAAGGGTTGGAATCGGTAATACAACAATGTCACCTTTAATCTTAGAGGGAAGCTCGTTAAAGGTTTTATACAGCTTGACCGAGTATCCGTCTTTTATCAGTTCGTTAGATAAGATACCGTGTCTTTTAGAATCAGAAATAATCGTAATGTTCAAAAAAATCACCGACAACGACATAAAATATTCACAGTACATTTTATGTCGTTGTCGGCGGTAGGTTACTTAAATTTAGTTGTCAGTGCAATCAAATCGTCTCTTGTATTAAGCTCGGGATTTTCTATAACGGTAAGCAAAAGTTCGGACAGAGTTTTCTTAATATCTTCACCCCGTATACCAAGTTCTAATAGATCGTGTCCGTTAATATTCAGATGGTTTATGCTAAAAGGCTCGCGTTTTTCAAAGATATTTTTAAACATTGATATTAGCTCGCTTGAAATATTTTCATCATACCTTATTTTTACAAATTCTGTATAAAGAGTTATTTGTTTCTCCCTTAGGTTTCTCAGAATCAGCTTTAACTCCGCTTTGTTATTCGGAGTTGGCAAAGCATTAAGAAGATTAAATGTTTCTATTTGTTCGATAAGGCGATTATCAGGCTTAAGGGTTGATTTTAAAACATCCAGATTATGATTTGCAAGAAAAATAAGGGCTGATGCTTTATACTCGTCATATATTTTTAAAATCTTATATATATCTTGCGTAAACTCTGAAATTCCAAATGGTCCTAAAAAGCCTTTGTTGACAAATTCCTTAATAATAAGCGGATTTTTACCGCAAGAGAGCTTTTTAAGCTCGGCTAATATTCTTTCGCCGCTGAGGTTTAAAAGCAATTTCCCGCAAGAATATGTCGCTTCTTTAGTCTTTTTCTCAAGGCTGAAATCTAAAACAGAAGCAAATCTGTAAGCGCGAAGAATGCGTAAAGCATCTTCCTTAAATCTACATTCAGAATCTCCGACTGAGCGAATGATTCCGTGTTTAAGGTCAGAAATTCCGTCAAACAGATCAAGAAGACCGCGGACTTTGTGAAAGGCGAAAGCGTTTATCGTGAAATCTCTTCGCGAGAGATCCTCGATGATGCTGCTCTCAAATTTTATACTGTTGGGATGTCGGTTATCAAAGTATCCGGATTCACTTCTGTAGGTTGTCACCTCAATGGGCTTTGAATCAATAATGACTGTTATTGTTCCATGCTTTTTTCCTGTTGGAATTGTTTTTGGGAACATTGCTTCAATCTCTTCGGGAAGCGCATTTGTAGCTATGTCGACGTCATAGAAATCCCGATTAAGTATTGAATCGCGAACACATCCGCCAACAAACCAGGCTTCAAATCCGTTATTTTCTATTGTCTCAAGGCAACATTCTGCATACGGCGGAAAATTAATAATCATAGAAAACTCCAAAATAAAGGTTTATTTTTTTGAAAATATCGTTATAATGAATATATGAGTACTTTTTTTGAGGTTTAATAATATGAAAGAGTTAAGAAGCACCGACAGATTACTTATAGGTATTAAAAAGATTCATATGATAGGCATTGGAGGCTCAGGTATGTGTCCTCTTGCTGAGATTCTTCACACCAAGGGATATGAGCTAACAGGCTCGGATAATAATGAGGGCGATACTTTAAATAGAATAAGGAATCTCGGTATAAAGGTGTGTATGGGGCACAAAGCCGAAAATGTCCACGGTGCTGAGCTTGTTGTATATTCTGCAGCTATCTTGGATGATAATCCTGAAAGGGTAGAAGCCAAGAGGCTTGGGATACCTACAATGGAAAGGTCCTTATTGCTGGGCGCTTTGACTCGTCAGTTTGACAATGTAATCGGTGTTTGCGGAACTCACGGAAAAACAACTACTTCTTCTATGATAACACAGATTCTTTATTTAAACAAGATGAATCCTTCGGCGGTTATCGGAGGAAAACTTCCGCTTACAGGATCAAACGGTCTTTGCGGAAACAGCGACCTATTTGTTTGTGAATCTTGCGAGTTTGTAAACACTTTTTTAGAGCTTTCGCCTGATATCAGCGTTCTTCTTAATATTGATAACGACCATCTTGACTACTTTAAGACGATGGAAAATCTGACAGAGTCGTTTAAAAAGTTTGTGTCTATGTCAAATATTGTATTTTTTAATGGCAGTGATAATAGAACAGCTAAGGCTATGAGTGAACTTTCTCTTGAAAAACACTCGTTTGGTACAGGAGATTACTGCGAATATACTGCTGTGGATATGCGACCTTCAAAATATGGCTTTGCTTTTGATGTTAATTATAAAGGGAAAAAGCTTATTGGTCTCGAGCTTGCGGTGCCTGGCCGTCACAATGTTTTAAATGCTTTAGCGGCCTTTTCTGTTTGTCACTATCTCGGAGTTTCTCTGGAAGGTATCAAATCGGCAATTGAGCAGTTTAGAGGCGCTGGCAGACGCTTTGAGTTTATAGGTGAATTTGACGACTTTGTTTTAGCAGACGATTATGCGCACCATCCAACCGAGATAAAGGCCACTCTTCATGCTGCTAAAGATTTGAATTACAAAAGGGTAGTAGCTGTTTTCCAACCCTTCACTTTTTCAAGAACTGCGCTTTTGAAGGATGAATTCATTGACGCGCTTTCGGTTGCTGATAAAGTAATTCTGACCCCGATAATGGGCTCCAGAGAGGTGAATTCGTGGGGCATTAGCTCGGAAGATATTGCTGCAGGCCTTAGCGACTGCATCTGCGTTAAAGATTTTAATGAATGCACACAGGCGGTTCTATCAGCTGTTCGTGATGGAGATATTGTGATCACGATGGGCGGCGGCGATATTTATAAGGTTGCGCAAAAAATAAGAGATATGAAAAAGGGATGCTGAGCATCCCTTTAATTTTTGCTATTATTGTTTTCTATAAGAATTTGACGAATCGTCTGCGCGGCATTAACCTTGTTGATTTTATGTAAATTTTTCCTAAATCCCTTAAGAATATCATCATCATTAATTATTCTAATGCATTTTTCAGTAAGCTCTTTAACATTTTTGCCTGAATCAGCAACCTTGTATGCCAAAAAATGATTAAGATTATATGTCTCGCAAGCCGCGACCGTATTCACAAAAAGCATAGGAACCTCTTTTGCGACAGCCTCCGAAGTACTTATCCCGCCGGGTTTAGTGAGATATAGGTCGGTAGCTTCCAGCATTGTCGGCATATCTTTAACAAATCCTAAAATGTGTAGGTTTTTAATATTGGAACTTTTTTTATCAAGGGAGCGTTTAAGCTTAGTGTTAGTGCCACATATTATCGAAAATTCACATTCAGGCATTTGTTTTGCAAAGCTAATCGCAAGCTTTGCAAGCGGTCCGCATCCCATGCTTCCACACATTAAAACAACATGTTTTTTTTCGCTAGATATCCCGCAATTCTCTTTAGCGGAGTTTTTGTCGTTAGGCGAATAAAAACGCTGTCTTATGGGAATTCCAACCGAAAAAATCTTATCTTTGCCGATATGGTCACAAATAAAATCATCTGTTAGTTTATTATCAGGAATAAAATAAATATCTAAATTAGAATCTTTAACACTCGGAGAGCAGGTATAATCTGTCGCAACAAAGGACGTGCGAATGGGAAGACGGTAGCGGTTTTGCATTTCGGTCAAAATAACGGCAGCAAAAGGGTGAGTACAGATTACGGTATCAAAACCGTTGCTTTTTATGTAATTGTGAAGTTTTTCTGTGCCTTTAGAAAATATATTGTATATCAAAGAACCGGGAGCAAAAACTGACGGGTGCTTCTCGCTGAGGTTGTAGCCATAATTAAAAAGCTTTGGGAAATAGCGGTAAAGAATTATATGTGAAGTAGAAACAAATTTCGAAAGACCTTTTGATATAAAAGCAAGACCGTTAGTGATTTCACAGGACTCATTATTCGAATCAAATACTTCTTTAATAGCCCTGGCGCAAGAATTATGACCTTCCCCGGTAGTACAACTGATTATCAGTGTTTTCAACAACATCCCACCTTTCATTAACTTTCGTTGAATATTATGTGAATTATACTCTATTTTACTTCATTCGTCAAGAATAACGGACATCCACTATTGCGGATGTCCGTCAGTTACTGGATAAAAAGGTTAATTATTTCATACTGTTTTCGTAAGATTCGATCATTTTCTTAACCATCTGACCGCCAATAGAGCCAGCCTGCTTTGCAGTGAGGTCTCCGTTGTAACCCTGCTTAAGATTTACGCCAACCTCGTTAGCGGCTTCCATCTTAAAACGGTTGAGTGCGTCCTTAGCCTCGGGAACTACGTTCTTTGCCATTTTTGTTTCCCTCCTTTTCTTTTTTGCGTTTGCATTATTATTTTGTTTCGGGCTAAAAAAATTATTAAAGGTAAAATTTTGAAAGATACGAATATAAATTTTGTTGACACAAAAAATAAATAATGTTATAATTTTTTTGGCAAAGACGGGAAGAGTACCGAAATGATTTGGCTTTAAGTGAGTCGCAGAGAGTGTGAATGCGGCAGTACGGCATTCGGGAAAGACATCTCAGAGCCGTCGGAAGAAAGCGTATGCGATTAGAACCGACCGTGTAAAGAGCGTTAATCTTTTATGAGTGAGCCTTTTGTATGGCTAAGTTGGGTGGCACCGCGGAAGCAATGTCTTTCGTCCCGATTTATCGGGATGAATGGCATTTTTTGTTTTATAAGGAGTGAGTACGGTTGATATCTAAGAAAGATGTAAGCTATCTAGCGGAGCTTTCAAGGCTTTCGCTTAACAAAGTCGAAGCTGAAAATATGATTAGAGATATTTCCGATATAGTTTCATATTTTGATAATCTCAAAGAGCTTAATACAGACGACATTGAACCGATTTCGCATGTTTTTGATGTTACTAACATGATGCGTGATGATATTGTTAAAGAGTCGTATCCTAGAGATGAGTTGCTATCTAATTCGGATGTCAGTAACGGCGTTGCATTTATCGTTCCCAAGGCAGTAAAGTGAGGTCGGCTATGGAAACAAAAAAGATGACTGCGCTTGAAATAGGGGACAGGATAAAACGCGGAGAAATATCCTCTTTAGAAGCTACTAAAGGGATAATAAATGAAATAAAAAAAATAGATGTTAATATTAA
>JAZQER010000026.1:0-59417 GCA_045539095.1 Acutalibacteraceae bacterium
GCGCACTGCTTGCCCTCACTGATACACTTGAAGGCAGCTCTCAGCGCCACCTCAGTCTTACCAAAGCCGACATCTCCACACAGAAGTCGATCCATCGGCGCTGAGCGCTCCATATCGTTTTTTATCTCATTGATCGAGCGGAGCTGATCGTCGGTTTCTTCATATTCAAAGCGTCTTTCAAAGTCATTCTGCAGATCGGTATCCGGAGAAAAGGCGTGGCCCTTTACCGACATACGCTTTGCATACAGCTCGGTCAGCTGCTTTGCCATATCCTTTACTGCGGCGCGCACCCGTTTTCTTGTCCGTTGCCACTCCTGACCGCCAAGTCGATTCAGTCTTATATTTCCGTCCTCGGCACTGCCGATATATTTTGAAACAAGATCAAGCTGTGTGACAGGAACATACAGTATATCGCCCTTTGCGTATTTTATCTTGATATAATCCTTAGTAACGGTGCCGCTTGTGATTCGGTTTATCCCCTCAAATACACCTATTCCGTGTGAAGCGTGAACAACGTAGTCTCCCATCTTCAGCTCTTCAAGAGAATTTATTGAGTTCTTTACCCTTTTGCGGCGGGCCGTTTTCCCGTCTGAATGGACGAGCTTATGCGTGATAAATGCAAAATTCAGCTCGGGTATCTCGAAGCCCGAGGAGAGTCCGCCGACCGTTACCACGACGCCCCTTACAGGAAGTCCCTTTACCTTTTCAAGATAGAGTGAATTTATTCCCGAGTTATTAAGCTCCTCATTTAAAAGGGTCGCCGCCTTTTTGCTTCCTGCGGCTATTACCGCAAGACCGCCGCGGGACAGCATATATCCGATATCATCGCGCAGTACCGAAATATCTCCGCTCCAAGGAGAATTGCGTTTAAAGTCGAAAGCTACCGTGTCCTTAAGCCCGAAGGGCACCGACGAGGGCAGGAAGCTATCAAGCAACAGAGCTTTTGCGCAAATGTCGGTTATTTCGGTCTCATCAAGATACATTTTAGAGGTAGCTTCGCTCAGCTCACCATCCTCTAAAAACAACTTTATGTCTTCACCTTGCTGTAACATATGCGTGCGGAGTCGCTCTCTGACCGCACCGAATTCGCCTATTATTATAAGGGGGTCGGAGAAATAGTCAAAAACGGTGCTTTTTCCGTAAATAAGACTTATATATCGGTCAAGTGCAATATCCACTCCCGCATTTATGGCATCAATATCCCGTTCTATTGACACTCTTTGCTTATCAGTAAGCCTTTCACAACTCTTTTTGTGTCCTTCAAGTATTTCTATTAGCTTTTCCCTGTCGCAAAGCACCTCTCTCGCGGGGGCTACTTTTAAGGTATTTATGCTGTCGGTACGGCGCTGAGATTCTATCTCAAAATAAGCAATGGTGTCTATCTCATCACCCCAGAACTCTATTCTGCAGGGCAAGGGGGTATTTATAGCAAAAAGGTCAAGTATTCCGCCTCGAATAGCAAACTGACCCGTTCCGTCCACCTGCTCTACCCTTGTGTAGCCCGCTTTTACAAGTCGCTTGCAAAGCTCAGATATCTGAGCTGTCTCTCCCGTTTTCAGCGTAAAGGAGTTTTCTTCAAGAACAGTGGGCTTTACCGTATATTGAGAAGCCGCTTCTGCCGATACGCAAAGCAGGTCAAAATCCCCATCCAAAAGCTTGGATAGGGTATCTATTCTCTTATGCTCATACTCTTTTGAACCCGTAATCACGCGACCTATTGCAAAGTCTCTCGATGGCAAAAGCGCCGCCTTTGCGCCTAGTGAGCAAAGGTCCTCGCACATAAGGGTTGCCGTCGCTTCATCGGGTGTGATAAGCAGAGTTTTTTTACGAGTTTCTTTTAAAAGCGCCGATGTCAGAACCGCCTTGTGTATGTCGGAAAGTCCGCTTGCCTCTATTGGCAGCCTGCCTTTTTTAACACTTTGAAGCAAGGTTCCAAAGCCTGACGTTTTTAAAATAATGGAATTAAGGAATTCCACGCATCTTCACCGTCTATTTAGAATATTTATTCATAGCGCTGTCAATTCCCCGTTCGATGACCTCGTCTACTGCCTTTACGGTGTTTTTAAGCGCTCTTTCTATATCGTCCTTATGCTCAGGCGGAAATTTGCCTAGTACCCAATCTTTAAGGTCATAATCGGGATGAGGCTTCGCTCCGACGCCGATCTTGACCCTCATAAATTCATCGCTTCCGAGATGGGCAATAATATCCTTAAGACCGTTATGCCCACCGGCGCTTCCCTTTCGGCGGATACGTATGATACCCGGCTCAAGGGAGATGTCATCAAACATTACTAAAATACGCTCGACAGGTATTTTATAGAACCTTGCGACCTCGGCAACTGCTTCGCCCGAATTATTCATATAAGTTTGAGGCTTCATAAGAAAAATCCTCTTTGAACCCAGCTTACATTCGCCGATATAAGCCTTGAACTTAATCTTGTCGCACTCGGCATCATGCTTATCACAAAAGGCATCCATAGCGCGAAAGCCGACATTATGACGGGTATATTCATATTCAATACCCGGATTTCCGAGACCTACCAGTAAAAGATCATAAGGACATTTATCCCGACCTTTTTTTAATCCAAACAAATCATTTCAACTCCGATATTCTTGTACCTTATATTATATCCTCTAACCGACCGTATGTCAATTAGCCAATCTAAATATTGAAAAAGTACGCGATTTATAGTATACTTACCGTATATACGATTAAACGGCGGTGAAATAATGAAGATACTCGCCATAGGTGACGTCTGCGGTACGGTCGGTTGCGAAAAACTGCAACGGGTTTTACCAAGGCTCAAAAAAGAATACAGCATTGACCTTACTGTAGTCAACGGTGAAAATTCAGCCGACGGCAACGGCATTTCACCCGCTTCTGCCTATTCTATATTCACTTCGGGCGCCGATGTTATAACGGGCGGAAACCACACTCTCCGCCGCCGAGATATACTAAAACTTCTAGATGCAAACGAGCGCTTGCTTCGTCCCGAAAACCTTGATAACTGTGGGTACGGTTCGGGCTACTGCCTTGTTGATATGGGCTACTGCTCGGTCGCAGTTATAAATCTTTCGGGTCAGATATATCTTGAACGCCTCGGGGCATCAAATCCATTTCTTGCCGCCGATAAACTCATCAAAAAAGCAAAAAGCGACGGCGCTAATGTTATAATTGTTGACTTTCACGCAGAAGCTACAAGTGAGAAGCGCGCTATGGGATTTTATCTTGACGGAAAGGTATCCGCGGTTTTCGGCACCCATACCCATGTTCAGACAAACGATGCTGAGATACTCAAAAACGGGACTGCATATATCACCGACCTCGGTATGACGGGACCGCGCGACAGCGTTCTTGGCGTTGACCCCCATATAATCATAGATCGCCTCCGCAATAACTCTACCGGAAGATTTTTACTTGCAGAGAGCGAATGCACTGTCCAGGGAGTTGTCATTACGGTAGACGAAAAAACACAGAAAGCCACCGATATTGAGCTTATAAATATAAATTAAATTTTGAAAGGAGACTGCCGTATGAAAAAGTTTAAAGCTTTACTTGCTCTTGCGCTTGCGTTATTGATGCTGGCTCTTTGTGCCTGTAATCAGAAATCTGATAACAGCGGCAGCTCTGAACCGCAGACCTCGGACCAGAACAGTGAAAATTCCGCTTCTCTTCAGTTGCTTTACTGCTCTAACGACACTCTCAATCCATACAATACCATAAACAAGGTCAATGCCGAGCTTGGACAGCTTATTTTCGACCCGCTTGTAACTCTTTCAAACGAATTCGAGCCTATAAACATCCTTGCCGAAAGCGTCACCGTAGACAGCAAAGCCTGTACCGTAAAATTGCGCTCAGCAAAATTCTCAGACGGCAGCACTGTTACTGCCGAAGATGTGCTGAACTCTTACGAGCTTGCAAAAAAAAGCCCGCTTTACTCTCACCTTTTCTATAATGTCATAAAGGCTTCTGTATCCGACCCTTCCACTGTTGTTTTCGAGCTTAAAAATAACGACCCGTTTTTTTCAAATATGCTTACCTTCCCGATACTGAAAAAGGGTACCGAAAACCTTAAAAACGAAGACAATGTTGAGATAGTGCCCACGGGCAGCGGCCGTTTTGTCTTCTCCCGCGCCGAAGAGTCTCTGATTCCGAATTCTTACTACTACGGAAATACTTCGGTTAATCGGATTAGCCTTATTGATGCCCCCGATACAGAGTCGGTTGAGCATTATGTAGAAATAGGTGCGACTGATCTATATTATACCGACCCCGTAAACGGTAATATTATACGCATGAGCGGACAAAAAGCCTCTCTTAATATGCCCAATCTCGTTTATATCGGAATAAACCATAATTACAGACAGTTAACAGACCCTCTGCTTCGTCAGACCATCTCCTCTGCCGTTGACCGAGCCAAAATAGCCGAGGACGCATATTATCAAAACGCCAAGTCCGCAAGCGGCTTTTTCCATCCTGACTGGGCTGCGATTTCGGGCTATCAAACTCTACAATTAACGGCTCAAACTAAAATATGTATTGAAAATTTGGAGAAAATAGGCTATAATAATTTAGATAAGGATGGTTTTAGGTTTGACTCAAACGGAACTGCCCTTGCATTTACCCTGCTTGTAAATCGGGATAACACCGCTAGGGTTGCCGCTGCCGAGCTCATAAAATCTCAGTTAGCTTTGGTAGGAATTAAAATCACTGTAACCGCAGTTTCAAACGAACAATATTTTGAAGCTTTAAAATCAGGCGCATTCCAGCTGTATATCGGAGAAGTAAAGCTTACTCCCAACATGGATATTGGCGAGCTTGTGCTGAACGGTGGTTCTGCCGCCTGGGGTATATCCGCTTCAAACAAGACAAACTCGAGCGAAGAAAGCAACACCGAAGATTCCGAGACGGTGCAAGACAGCTATGCTGATGTGCTAAAGGGATATTATGAGGGAGAAAACGGTATATCAGAGGTCGCAACCTCTCTTATCAATCATATGCCGATTATACCGATTGTCTACAGAAATTCACTTCTCTTCTACTCCTACAATATTGACAGCATCGGCACCGCTTCGGCATTTAACATCTTTTTATCAATTAACGACTTTTACACAAAATGATAATCAGGGAGGATTTATAATATGATCGCTTACGAGACCAGAATAGGTAAAATTAACATTTCCGAAGAATATTTACAGAAGATCATCGGACAGTCGGTTACCTCCTGTTACGGAGTTGCAGGGATGGTTGCCAGCGGCTCAAAGCAGCGAATAATTGATCTGCTCACAAGAAGCGATAGCCTTAATAAAGGCATCATCATAAAAGGCAACGCCGAATCTATCATAGTAGAACTCCATATTATGGTTGTCTACGGTATGAATATTAACGCCATCGCAAAAAGCATAGTTAACAAGGTCCAGTATACCGTCAAAGAGCTGACCGGCATCAATGTTGATAAGGTCATCGTCAAGGTTGACGGAATCAAGGAGTAATTACCAGTTAGTTTTAAGGAGTGTTCTGATGATTAACGGAAATCTGCTGCGCGACGCTATCATATCGGCAGCAAACAATATTGCAAACCAGAAAAAACAGGTCGATGACCTTAATGTGTTTCCGGTTCCCGACGGTGATACGGGTACAAATATGTCTATGAGTATCGGCAATGCCGCAAGAGAGCTTGAAAGACTTGAGGGTGAAACGGTAAGTAAGGTTTCGTCAGTTGCAGCTTCGGCCCTTCTTCGCGGAGCAAGAGGAAACTCAGGTGTTATCACCTCCCTTCTGTTCCGTGGCTTTGCAAAGGGCTTTAAGGATGCTGAGGAAGTGACCCCCGATAATCTTGCGTTAGCGCTAAGGCTCGGTGTTGAAGCCGCTTATAAGGCTGTTATGAAGCCTACCGAAGGCACTATACTCACCGTGGCAAGAGTAGCTTCCGAATATGCCGAAAAGGCTTGCGACGAGGGCAAGGACGCTCTCGGAGTTTTTGAGGCCGCTATGGAGGGCGCTAATGTTGCATTAGCCGAAACTCCCGAGCTTCTTCCCGTACTTAAAAAAGCAGGCGTTGTTGACGCAGGCGGTAAGGGCTTTATCGTAATTCTGGACGGTATGTATTCAGTTCTCAAAAACGGTATTATGATTGAGGCAAACCGTGCCGCTTCGTCTGAAGAGCCCGAAGAGGAAGAAGCGAGAAATGCTGCAGGTGAGTTTGAGGGAGATATCACCTTCCCCTACTGCACCGAGTTTATAGTTAACCGCGCAGAGGATGCTGGGGGCAAAGATCCTGCAGAGCTTCGCTCTTATCTTGAATCTATCGGTGACTGTGTAGTTGTGGTTGATGACGATGAAATAATCAAGGTGCACGTTCACACCGACCATCCCGGTAACGCTATTGAAAAGGCTCTCACCTTCGGTCCCCTCGTAAAGCTCAAGATTGAGAATATGTGTGATCAGCACGAGCGCGCTAAGCATGAATCTGCCAACGCTTCCAAAAAATCCCCCAAGAACGAGGACCGCACCGAGACAATTAAATCGGTAACCCCCGAGAAACACTTTGGCTTTGTATCGGTTGCCGCAGGCGACGGACTGTCCGAGCTTTTCCGTGATCTCGGCGCAGATATCGTTGTTTCAGGCGGTCAGACCATGAACCCTTCTACTGATGATATCCTCCGCGCTATTGAGGCGACCCCCGCAGAGACAGTATTTGTTTTCCCCAATAATAAGAACATCATTATGGCGGCTGAGCAAGCTATTCCGCTCGCTACCAGAAATGTTATAGTTATTCATACCAGAACCATTCCGCAGGGTGTTACCGCTATGCTGAACTTCGACCCCGATGCTTCCGATAACGACAACGCTATCGCTATGCAGGCGGCTATCGACACTGTACAGACAGGTCAGGTAACCTTTGCCGCACGCGATTCTGACTTTGACGGCAAGGCCATCAAGAAGGGTGAGCTTTTAGCTCTCGCAAACGGCAAAATAGTATTTACCGAGACAAAGCTTGAGCAGTGTATGGTAAAGCTTGTAAAGCAGCTTATCAGCAAGGATTCTGCATTTATGACTTTGTTCTATGGTGAAGATGTCTCCGAAGAACAGGCAGAGCAGATCACTGCTGTGCTGAATGAAAAATACGGTGATAAGCTTGAGATCACTCTTGTAAACGGCGGTCAGCCTGTTTATTACTTCATCATTTCGGTCGAATAAATAAAAGACCTTGTTCGGAGGTGCCGATTATGGCAACAATGACGGACAACATTCAATATCTGAAGGGCGTGGGCGAAAAGCGCGCCCTTCTTCTTCACAAACTGGGCATCGACACGGTCGGCGCCCTTTTGCGTTTTTATCCGCGTTCTTATGAGGATTGGAGCCGAATTACCTCTATTCGTGATGCAAGAGGTCTGGGCAATGTCTGTATAAGGGCTACTGTTACTGCGCCCATAAAGGAGCACCGTATCAGAAAAAATATGATACTTTACAAGTTTACTGCATCGGACGGCAGTGGCAGTATGCAGGTGACTATTTTTAACAGCAAGTACGAGGCGGCTAAGATTCATCAGGGCTGTGAGTACCTTTTTTACGGAAAACTTAACCCCGACTCCTTTTACGCAGAAATGTCTGCGCCAAAGATACGCTCGACCAAAGACGCTTCTATCAGACCTATATATCCTATGACTGCAGGGCTTTCAAGCTCTGCCATTGAAAAGCTTGTCGAGACCGCTATAACAGCAGTACGACTCGACGAGATTCTGCCCCAATCAATATTAGAGAAAAACGGTCTTTGCAGTTTTCAGTTTGCTATAAGAAACATCCATTTCCCAGAAAACAATGAGGCTCTTGAAAGAGCGCGTAAACGCCTTGTTTTTGAGGAACTCTTTATGCTGCAGGCAGGACTTCTTCTTATGAAGAATATAAGCCGCGGTAAAACCCCCTGTGTTATGAAGAGGGATGAGACTGACGCTTTTATAAACACTTTGCCGTTTGCTATGACAAACGCTCAGATAAGATGTGTAAAGGAGTGCATTGCCGATATGGCAGCCGACCGACCGATGAGCCGACTTATCCAGGGCGACGTCGGAAGCGGCAAGACGGCTGTTGCGGCCGCTACCGCTTACAATTCGGTGAAAAACGGCTTTCAGGTAGCTTTAATGGCGCCGACAGAAATACTCGCCGAACAGCATTTCAAGACATTCTCGACTTTTTTTGAGAACACCGGAATGAAGTGTGAGCTGCTTACAGGCTCTCTTACTAAAAAGCGCAAGGATTCCGTTAAAGAAAAACTGTTCAGAGGCGAAATAGATATCGTCATCGGCACACACGCTCTGCTTTCGGATAATGTTGCCTTTAACGCGCTCGGTCTTGTAATAACCGATGAACAGCACCGCTTCGGCGTGGCTCAGCGCTCGGCTCTGTCGGGGAAGGGTACAAGCCCTCACGTGCTCGTCATGTCGGCGACTCCTATCCCCCGAACACTTGCTATGATAATGTACGGAGATCTTGATATTTCGATAATTGATGAGTATCCGAAGGGCAGACAGGAGATTGAGACCTACTCTGTGTCGGGTGAGCTTCACAAGAGAGTATATAACTATATAAAAAAGCATATTGATGATGGCAGACAAGGTTATATCGTTTGCCCTCTGGTAGAAGAGGGTGAAGAAACGGGCGGACTCATTTCTGCCGAGCAATACTTCGATGAGCTTTCAAAGGGAGAGTTCAAGGATTACCGCTTAGGTTTGCTTCACGGCAAAATGAAGCCCGCTGCAAAAGAGGCTGTTATGCGCTCATATGCCGCGGGTGAAATAGATCTTCTTATCGCAACCACTGTTATTGAGGTTGGAATTGATGTTCCTAATGCTGCTATTATGGTAATTGAAAATGCTGAGCGTTTTGGTCTTTCACAGCTTCATCAGCTCAGAGGCAGAATAGGCAGAGGACAGTATAAGTCGACCTGTATATTCATATCCGACGGCGGCCAGAAAGCAAAAGAACGGCTCGATATTATGTGCCGGACTATGGACGGCTTTAAAATAGCCGATGAAGATCTGAAACTTCGCGGACCGGGAGATTTTATAGGACACCGTCAGCACGGTCTGCCCGAGCTTCATATTGCTGACCTTTTCTCTGACCTCGAAACACTTCGCCTTGCAGGCAGACAGGCAAAGGCTCTCATCGACTCCGATCCTACCCTTGAGAGGCGCGATAACCGCACTTTCAGAGCTGAAGTCTCTCAAATGCTCAAAAACATTAAAAATAATTAATGCAAAATCATACAATATATGATATAATATCTCAAATTTATTTTTTGGAGAATACTTAATGCAGGAATTTTTACACGAGCTTGGCCACATTCTTGTGCATCCGCTCGAAGAAACACTTAAAATGGCTCCTATACTCTTTCTTGCTTATCTTCTTATGGAATGGCTTGAAAAAGCAGAAGGCAGCAAAATATCTAATGCCTTTAAAAAGGCTAAAAAATCGGGTCCCCTTTTCGGTTCGCTTATGGGACTTATTCCTCAATGCGGTTTTTCGGGCGCTATCGCGGGAATGTACGCCGCAGGCACGGTTACAGCAGGCACTCTTCTTGCAGTAATGCTGTCAACAAGCGACGAGATGCTTCCCGTCCTTATCTCGGCGCGGCTTTCAGCCGGTGTTATTATCCTGATACTTGCGCTTAAATTTGTTATTGGCGTCATCTGTGGCTTTATAGCCGATTTTGCTATACGCAAAAACCACGCCGAACGCGATGAGGATATCCACGGCTTTTGCGAGCGGGAGCATTGCTCCTGCAAGGACGGAATTTTCCTTTCTGCTTTAAAACACACTCTAAAGATACTTATTATCATCTACATAGTTTCTGCCGTTCTTCATTTCGCTGTTGACCTAATTCCCGAAGATACACTCAAAACTGTGCTCAACTTCCCCGTTTTAAGTCAACTTGCCGCTTCACTCATCGGACTGATACCGAGCTGTGCAGTATCGGTAACACTGACTCAGCTTTATGTCGACGGCGCTTTAGGGCTTGGACCTATGCTCTGCGGACTGCTTACAAACGGTGGTGTTGGACTGCTTGTTTTATTCAGAGTGAATAAGAGCCGCAAGAATTCTTTATTTATCACCGCTCTACTATTTATATCGGGACTTGTTTTCGGAGCTATAGCAGGGCTTGTTTTTGACGGTGTACTGTAATGGAAAAGACGCATCTTGAAATCGAGAGAAAATTTCTGATTATCTTTCCTGATATAAACCTACTTGACCGCTTAGAAAACTGCTCAAAGATAGAAATTGAGCAAACCTATTTAAAAGACCGTGCTCGAATACGAAAATGGACTGATAACGGAAAAATCACATATATAAAGACGGTTAAAAATAAGATAAATGAGCTTATTCGCATCGAAACTGAAAACGAGATATCAAAAAAAGAGTATGAACAGCTCCTTAAATCTGCCGACCCCGACCGTAAGCCCATATCAAAAATCAGGTATAGATATCCGTATATGAACAAGGTCATTGAAATAGACGTTTTTCCGTTCTGGAGTGACCGCGCTTTTTTAGAGGTCGAGCTCGAAAGTGAAAACGATACATTTTCTCTGCCTGATTTTGTCTCGGTGATAAAAGAAGTAACCGAGGATAAACGCTACCGCAACAGCGCTCTGGCTTTCGAAATCCCATATGATGAAATTTAAAACGCTATATCTTAAGATATAGCGTTTTCTGTTACCATTTTTCTTTTGAATTTTTCTTTCCAATAGTCTTTATATACGACTATTTCTGCAAACAGACACATCGGAACTGCCACAAAAGTATCAATAACCGAATGCTGCTTAATAATAGCAGTAGACATACAAACCAGCACTGCAAATACCGTCACAAAAGCTTTTGCCCCAACAGATGCTTGCTTTTCTTTAAGCCAAGCCGATGCAATTGCGATAGAATAGCCTACGTGAAGTGAAGGACAGACATTTGTATTAGTGTCAACCGTATAAAGCAGACGTACTATGTCAGTAAAAATATTGTCTCTCGGAAACTCTGTAGGACGCAGGTCCTGCATAGTTGGGAAGAATATATATGCTGTCATCGCAATTATCTGCGTAATTATGATAAAAGTTTGAAATTTAACAAAGCTTTTCGGATTATAGAGCGCAAAGTAAAGAAGCGATACAATGACAAGCAGATACCAGCCGACATACGGTACTATAAAAAACTCGCAAAACGGTATTACATCGTCAAGACGGCTGTGTACAACATAACATTTTTCGACGGGGATAAACATTTCTGTCAAGAAATACAGAATAAAATAGCCGACCCAGCCTAGTAAATATTTAAGATGCGAAAACTGAGGATCGTTCAGCTTCGAAAAACGAAACTCTCGATAATCAACTACAGGTTTTTTCATTTGCACTTCCTCCTTTATTGGACGGATAGTATTTCTTTGGTATATTTCTGTAAGGAATAACGGTATGCTCGGGCAACGACTCGGCAATAGCGGTTATCTCACTCATAAGATACTCGCTTATCCGCTTTTTCTCCTCTTCAATTGGATTCATAGCATTAAATTTTATCGGTTTTCCAAGATAAGTCCCTTTTAGCTTCGGCGCATTGTACATAGGAACAAAGGAAACTTCACGTCCCGTCTTTTTATAATAAAGACGGGCAACCTCAACAAATCCCGTTGTGAACTCATACAATATATGATTGTAATTTACATTATGCTCGGGAAAAATTATGATATTCGCTCCGTCTTTCAGCCCTGCGACGGTGGCTTTAAAGGTCGACAGTATCCTTGTGTCGTGATAAACTCCGATAGTGCGCGCGTTGTTCATAAGAAAGACCGAAAGCGGCGCTATTATGTAAGATGCTATTTTATAAAACCAGTGGGTGTGCTTGGGCTTTTCACTCCAGAAGTCCTTGAATGCATACGCGGGAACATCACGAAGATGCAGCATATCCCCGACACACCATATAAGTCTTTTCCCCGGAAAATGTATCTCACCGATAATCGGCCCGTTCATCTGTGTATGGTTCCCGACGATGATGCACGGCTCATCGGGCAGATTCTCGGTTCCGATTATTTTGATTTTCGGATAGAAAAGCCATACAAACCATCTTACTATCTTAAAAAACACAGACGGCTTTTTCTTTGCGTTTTGACTCATTTAATCATGCTCTTTCCTGCGATCTAGAAATTAAATTTTAATCTCGAAAAATATACCAGAAATTAACTTAGGATTAATAAACTGTAAACAAGGAATTATATACAGCCCTTGAATAAACAGCGCACTTATTATACCACTCTGCCCGCGCTTTATCAAGAAAAAAGGATGTGAGAAAAATCACATCCTTTCAAATCCGCTATTTTTCAAGCCATTCCTTGACCTTCTCGGCAGAAATGCGTTTTATATCCTCGTTCGGGTAGGGAGAATCTTCTCCTCCGTTTACGTAAAGAAAATATTTTCCGTCCTCTCGTCTGTAAAGGCATTCCTCATATCCCGTACCCTCTCCGAAGTTACCGAAGGTCTTTTTAGATACAAACTCACTATTTTCAGTATCATATTCCAATTTTGCAATAATTTTTCTCATAACAATTTCCTTTCTGTATGCTTTAGGTGTTGCTTCTTATATATTTCCACAAAGATAGACTAACTTGCATATCAAAAGTTTTTTACAAAAATTACCTAAACTCTGCTTTCGCGATTTTTAAGTAAATATTGCTTATTTTTAAGTTAAGCATTATAATAAAGAAAGATATTTATGCAAAGGATGATTATTTTGGATTTCACCGAGCTTTTAAAGCCTCAAAAATGCTCATGCGGTAAGACACACCGTTGTGATATAAAGTACATTTATATAGAAAAAAACGCAATACGCCATCTCGATGAAATGTGCAAGGAATATGAGAAAATACTTATCGTTGCCGACGAGAACACATACGCCGTCGCGGGTGAAAAGTGCGAAGCTTGTTTAAAAGGTAAAGATATACGCCGACAGATATTTAGCGGAAAATCACTCGTTATCCCAAACGAAGAGGCTATAAGTGCTGTCAAAAACAGTCTTTCAGATGCTGAACTTATAATAGGAATAGGCTCAGGAGTTATTCAGGACCTATGTAAGTACATTTCATATTTCGAGGGTGTTCCTTATTATATAGTTGCAACTGCCCCCTCAATGGACGGATATGCCACAAGCGGAGCCGCCATGATAACTGGAGGAATGAAAGTAACCTACCCGACCAAGGTGCCCGACGGTTTTATAGGCGACACCGAAATACTGAAAAGTGCACCTATAGAAATGATAAAAGCGGGCTATGGCGACATCGTTGGTAAATATTCTGCTTTGAACGATTGGAAGCTCAGTGCTGCCGTGCTCGGTGAGTATTTTTGTGACAATATCTACTCTCTTGTCCACACAAGTCTCTTAAAGACTCTGCCACTCGCAAAAAAACTGCTTTCGAGAGACGAAGAAGCGCTTAAGATTCTCACAGAAGCTATTATAGTTGTGGGCATCGCCTTGGCATATGCCGAAAATTCACGCCCTGCTTCAGGCAGTGAACACCATTTGTCTCATTTCTTTGAAATTACAGGTATACTTAACAATGAAGCATATTTATCTCACGGAGCCGATGTTGCTTTCTCTACCGTTATTACTGCGAAAATGAGAGAGTGTATACTGTCGAGCCAGCTTCCCGAGAGTCAGTTTGTTATGGAGAAGTGTGAATATGAATCTGAAATGAAGCGTGTCTACGGAAAAATTAGCGACAGTTGTATAGCGCTTCACCAAAAAACTGGCTGGTATGAAGAGGACAGGTTCTCTGTCTACAAGCAAAAGGAAGCTGAGATAAGAGCTATCCTCCAAGAAATGCCGAGTGCAGAGAAAATAGAAAAAATACTTCGCGATATAGAGCTTGATTCAAAAGAATTTTACCGCTTATATTCTAAAGAAAAACTGCACGATGCCGTAATTTATGCAAAGGACCTGAAGGACAGATTCAGTGTGCTTTGGATGTACTATGATATTTTCGGTAAAACGGTTAATTTTTCGGTATAGATTTATAGCTTAGTCTCAAAACTGTCACCATACGGGTAAAAAAGCCTATGTCGTTATGACATAGGCTTTACTCTTACATTATAAGTCGGAGTACCTGATATGCTGTGGCTTCAAGATTTTTAGCGGCGTTTTCGGTTTTGAGAGCGTCTTCTAGGCTCACAACACCGCGCATTATCGGAAAATAAGCGTCTATTCCATGCTCGTTTATGACCTCAGCATCCTCGGTGACACAACCCGAAAATGCTATGACCTTTTTGCCGTATTTTTTCGCGAGCTCGGCAACGCCGATAGGCGCCTTGCCCATAACAGTCTGAGAATCAAGTCTGCCCTCGCCCGTTACCACGATATCGGCATACTTTATATAGTCCTCAAGTTTTGTTTCCTCTAAAATTATCTTGATTCCCGACTGAAGTTCGGCATTAAGATATGCTCTAAACGCAAAGCCGAGACCGCCTGCCGCGCCCGTACCGGGGAAATCCTTATCGGCTTTATCCGATACTGTTTTCGAAAGTTCGGCATAAGTTTCAAGCCACTTATCCATATCGGCAATTATCTCGGGTGTGGCACCCTTTTGCGGTCCGTAAACGGCGCTGCAGCCGTCTTTTCCGCAAAGAGGATTTGTAACATCACAGGCTATACGAAAACTGCATTCTCGAAGTAAATCCAGAGCATTCTCACCCGATATTCTCGCGAGATTTTTGAGCCCTTTTCCGCATTGTTCGATAGACTCGCCCTTTTTATCGAGAAAACTGAAACCTAGAGCAGAAAGCATTCCGACGCCGCCATCATTCGTCGCGCCGCCTCCGATACCTACGATAAAACGCCTGCATCCGCGTGATATTGCATCCTTTATCATCTCACCGACACCGTAGGTGGTGGTATTAAGAGGATTTCTTTCCTCTGCCGAAATAAGGGTAACTCCCGCCGCAGCCGCCATTTCTATAACAGCAGTCAGACCGTCGGGTAAAATACAGTATTCAGCATTAACAGGCTCACCGAGCGGACCTGAAACCGATACAGAAACAAGTTCACCGCCGAGTCCCGAATATAAAGCCTCTACAGTACCTTCACCGCCATCTGCAAGCGGACGGACGGTAACCTCGTTATTTTCGGAAAGCCTCAGCGCAGCGCGCTTTACCGCCTCGCCCGCCTGTAAAGAAGTCAGACTGCCTTTAAAAGAATCTATTGCAACAACAATCTTCATCATAAACCCTCGCGACATATTAAACTAAATGTATTATACTATTCTCTGTCCGTAAAAGCAACAAAAAGCTCCCAAAGATAATGGGAGCCATATATTACGATGCGTCTTTTTGCGGAACTACACGCAGGTCGTTACCTACATTTTTCTTTACATTTCAAGTGAAAAGGAGTATATTTGTGGTGAGGTGATTTTTTGATACACTCATTTTTACTTATAGGACAGTCGAATATGGCGGGGCGTGGCTTTGCGGCTGATGCCAAGCCTATCGACACTTCACATATAAAGGTTCAAAGAAACGGCAGATGGTGGCCCTTTTTCAGACCCGTAAATCCCGACAGAGTAACAGCGGGGGTCTCGCTTGCAGAAAGCTTTGCCGAAAGCTATGCCGAAAAGTTTGGTGTGGATGTAGGTCTTATTCCCTGCGCTGATGGGGGCACAAGGATCGACCAGTGGAAACGCGGAAGCCTTCTTTACGACAACGCGCTTTATTCCATTCGCCTTGCCGAGCGCACCTCGACCGTTGCAGGTATACTCTGGCATCAGGGAGAAGCCGACTGCTCTGACGCTTTGGCGGCAGAATATGAGCCGAAGCTAATTGAATTTATTAAAAACATCAAAGAGGATACGGGGCTGCACGATGTCCCCTTTTTGCTCGGCGGGCTCGGTGATTATCTTGTGAATTATCCCCCAAAAGGCATCTTTAAAAATTATCCAATAATAAACAAGGCTATGAAAACAGCCGCCGAGACACTTCCAATGACTGGCTTTGTTTCAGCAAAAGATCTCTCCCCTAACCCCGACAATCTTCATTTCAGTGCTCCATCGCTTTATGAATTCGGGCATAGATACTTTGAACAGTTTTTGCTTCTTCGCGACGAAAATAAGGTCTTTACCGAAAAGCCGATGGATGACCTCTCGGTCAGAACAGAAATGGAAAACCTATAGAAAAACATCCCGAGAATTCCTCGGGATGTTTTTATGATGCGTCTTTTTGCGGAAAACGCAGGTCGTTCCCTACGTTTTCCGCAACTGATTGCGCCGTTTCGAGCATGGTTTCGGCGAAGATGCCGTAGCCGCATTTTGAATTGTCGATAAGCACGTGGGTTACGGCGCCGACAAGTTTTCCGTTTTGGATAATAGGGCTTCCCGACATTCCCTGAACTATACCGCCCGTTTTTTCGAGCAGCCGCTCATCGGTCACTTCGACAAGAAGATTCTGAGTATCGCCCATACTTTTCACCTTTATAGTGCAGGAATAATATTGCGGTGTGTCACCGTCGATTGTGGTAAGAATATAAGCCGAGCCATTTTTGACCTCTTGTTTAAGCGCTATCTTCATAAGATTAGATGTGTCGACATCGCTTTTCGCTGTTCCGTAGACTCCGTTTTCACAGTTTACAGAAAAGCCTGATATCGACTTATTAGTAAATCTGCCTTTAAGCTCGCCGGGAGCTCCATCCCGCCCTTTTTCAACCGAAACGATTTTAGCCGTTACAAACTCGCCGTGATTAAGAGTGAGCAGGGTTCCCGTATCGCTGTCTGTGATGCCGTGACCGAGTCCCGACACGACATTTGCCGACGGACTGTAAAATGTGAGCGTTCCGACTCCCGCCGACGAGTCTTTGACCCACATACCTGCCCTATAGATTCCGTCATCCGACATTACGGCTTTAAAACGTACTGTAATGCGGGTACCGTTTCGGACTATCTTTGCAATAATATCGCCACCCGAAGAATTTTTTATAATACCCATTACATCTTCATTTGTGTAAACATTTGTACCGTTAAGAGAAACGATAAAATCTCCCTCTTTAATGCCTGCATCCTTAGCGGGACTCTTTTTGCCGGACTGTGTCTGTACATCTGAAAAACCTACGACAAGAACGCCATCAGTGTAAATTTTTATGCCGAAAGGAGTTCCCAGCACCGCTACATAATAATCGTCGACAACATCGACGGTTATATTTCGGGCGGGGATAAATCCAAACACCTTTACCTTAGCATCGTATGTGCTTTCCTCCCCCTCTTTTGCGCCCCTGTAAGAAATAGATATAGGAAGAGAGGAGTCGATGCTCAGCGACTCGCCCTCGTTTATCTTATACGAATCAGACAACTGTCGGTCTAAATATATGATAGAACCGAATACCACTAAACAGGCTATGCTGAGAAGACAAAATAGAGTTCGGGCTGCAATTTTCATATAATTCATTTTTGCACCTCCTTTAAATACTTTCTGCAAAAATGAACATCATATGAAAGAGAATAATTTACAAGTTTATATTATGTAATTAAGCAGAGAAGGATTATCCGAATCCGATTTTGACAGGCCGATTTTCACATCTGCTTAACAAGTTTTTACAAGAATAGTTTCAGAGCCTATTATCTCAATGTCCTCCCAAGGGATAACAATATCGTCGTCTCTGCCAAAAAGTCCGAAGCCTTTAGGTCTACCGAAGATAACGATGGAGGAAAGCCTGCCCGTTTCGGTATCAAGCTCTATGTCCCCCACCGGTCCGAGCAGTGCTCCGTTTTTGACACAAATTACCTGACGGTCTTTGAGTTCTGCTATTCTTTCAATCATAAAAACACCTCTATCGCAGTATATGCAAAAAGGTGTATCAATTTCCCTTGATTTTAGAAATAGCTCCTTTTTCAAGGCGGGAAACCTGCGCCTGAGAAATACCTATCTCGTTTGAGACCTCCATTTGAGTCATACCCTGCATAAAGCGAAGGCTCAGTATCTTTTTTTCGCGATCATTCAGTTTATGAATAGCCTCCTTGAAGGCGATTTCATCCAGCCAGTTTCTGTCATCATTTTTGTCACCGAGTTGATCAAGCACATAAATTGTATCTCCGCCATCGGAATATACCGGCTCATAAAGCGAAATTGGGTCGACTATGCTTTCAAGAGCCATCACAACATCTTCCTTTGGTATGCCGAGCTTTTCTGCTATTTCGAGAACGGTAGGCTCGCGGTGAAACTCATTTATAAGAGCCTCCTTCACTTGCATTGCGCGATAGGCGGTGTCCTTTATTGAACGGCTGATGCGTACCGAATCGTTATCGCGAAGATATCGGCGTATTTCGCCTATTATCATTGGAACTGCATAGGTCGAGAATTTTACATTTTGAGTTATATCAAAATTATCTATAGATTTAATGAGTCCTATGCAGCCGATCTGAAAAAGGTCATCGGGATTTTCACCTCTGGATGAGAATCTTTGGACCACGCTGAGCACAAGTCTCAGATTTCCGTTAATAAGCTCATCGCGCGCCCTTTTATCCCCCTGTTTTACCTTTTTTAAAAGTTCTGTTTTTTCCTTTTCTCTAAGCACCGGCAGCTTTGCCGTATCGACTCCGCAGATAACGACCCTATTGCTATACATAACGACACCTCGACGATAATTTTTTCTAATAAAAGTATTTACCGTCCGGCTCGCTATTACACCGTAAAAATATTTTTTGCTTCGACAAAGTTCACTTGAATTTTTAAAAAAATTGTGCTAACAAAAACGGAAGAGCTGATTCTCTTCCGTTTAATTATCTGATTTCTAATACTGTAATATAATATCCGTCTTGTTTTTGCGTATAAATCTCTGCGTTCTTGCAATTTTTTTTAACATCGAGCCCAAGCATTTCTGAAAAGGATATGTCTGTCGCCTTAAGCCAGGCTTCCTTTAAGGTCCAGTTTTTAAAAAACTCATCTTCGTTTAGGTCAGCTTCATTACATATTCTCTTCCTCAGCTTCTCTGATACAGGTCGTATATATTCAATATCTATGCCAACAGGTCTTTCTGATACGGCAGCCGCTATCATATCCTTTGAATGAGATATGCTGATAAATATACCGTTTCTGCCTTCTATATACGGTCTGCCGTTTTCACCCGCGGTTATATATTCAGTCAGCTCTTCTGCGCAAAACTCACTTATAAGACGACACAGAAGAGCACGCGCCGCCAAAGACTGACGCGCCGATTTTTCATTTTTATTTTTTATATATTTTTTCTGGGATAAGCTAAGCTGACCGTAAACCCGAACCAGTTCACCGTCATCAAAAGCATCCAACCTTAAAGCTTTGTATATCATTCTTTTGCCGTTTCTTTGAGTGTGGCGTTCTCAATTATTATCTTATTGGCAAGTTCTCGCACCGCTTCGGCTTCAATATAGTTTTCGGAAATGCCTGTATCGGCAATATCTCCGCCTGCAGTAGAGTCAAGCGATGCCTTTGTGTTTACCACCAGTTCTTCAGTCACCTTCTCGCCCGCCGTATCAATAATATAGTAACAAAGGGTATAATTAGTCGCCATATTTTTGGCATAATTTTCGCGTATATAGTCCTCAAATTCTTCAACCGTCATATCATAATAGGACACGTAGCTCTCAAAGCTCATAGAATTATACTCGGCATTTCTTTTATAAGCGTTCAGCTGTTCAGTATAAAAAACACCCAGCTCTTTATCGGGGCAAACGTTTATTTGAGCGCGGTTATATACCGTTTCGATCGCCGTCTGCTCAAAGGCATACTTGCGTGCAGTATCCATAACCCACTGAGCCGATTCGTATCCGCAAGCGGCGGCGGTTTCACTGTTTACGCTCTCATATGCCACCGTAACGTAATTTACGGTAACGGTAAACTGAACCTCCTGCCCTGCAAGCTCAGCTGCGCTGTAATCTTCAGGAAAGGTCAGTTCAAGGTCGACCGTTCTGCCTATTTCTACTCCGACAAGCCCCTCTTCAAAGCCGTCTATAAACGAACCCGAGCCTATAGTAAGGTTATAACCGCAAGCTGTACCTCCATCAAAAGCGACGTCATTCTTCTTACCGACATAGTCGATATTTGTAACATCGCCCACTGCTACCGTACCCTCGGTTTTTTTGGTCTTCATCATTTCACGGATTTTTTGATTAAAAAAATTCTGATATGACTCGCTTTCGGTATCTACCTCTGTCTTATAACTGTCAAGCGTTACATACTTTGTCAAATCATAGTTATAATTCAGTCTGTCCATATCTTTTTCTATACTGTCGGTTTTGTCCTTATTACAACCGATAAGTGCAGTCATTATAAAAAGCAGAACAAATACTATACAAATAATTTTTTTCATTAAAACAATTCTCCGACAATTTTATTTTACAGTCGCATTCTCCAATACTATTTTAACAGCCATTTCATTGACTACCAGAGCTTCGAAATAATTCCTACTGATAGATGTGTTTACATTATCGCCGAACTCGGCAATCTTGTCGGTCACCATCTGATCGGTAACCTTCACGCCCGCCTTATCAATTATATAGTAGCTGAGCGCATAGCTGTGGCACATATTTGCAGCATCACTGCTCTCTTTTGCGCTTTGTCTTAGTTCATCCATAGTAAGTCCAGAATAGGAAACATACTCCTCCAGTGTTATTCCGTACCGTAAATATATCTCGCTGCCGACCTGCTGCATAAGCGCATCCACATAAAGCTCGGTTTCTTTTTCGGGGTATTCTTCTATCTTTGCGTTGCTGAAAACATTGCTCCACGCGGTACTTTGCTTAGCGTAATCGCGCGCCACGGCTTCAACCTCAGCCGCCGACTCATATCCACAGAGCTTTGCAGTATCGTCTGTAAGCTCATCATATTCACGCATTACATAGTTTACCGTCACAGTAAATACAACGTCCTCTCCCGCAAGGTCGGATTTACCGTAATCTTCGGGGAAGGTAAGGTTAAGATCAACTGTGCTTCCTATCTGAGCTCCCACAAGCCCTTCTTCAAAGCCGTCAATAAAGGAGCCCGAGCCGATAACAAGGTCATAACCGTAATCGGTACCGCCACTGAAGGCTACGCCGTCCTTTTTACCGGTATAGTCTATGTTCGCAGTATCACTGTATTCTACCTTGCCTTCGGTCACCTCTCCAACAAGAAGCTCGCTTAATTTCTCGCTATAATATTTCTTATAATCAACAGAAGCGGTATCTACTTCTACTGCATAGCTGTCAAGCTCGACATACTTGGTCATATCGTAATTATAATTAAGTCTTTCCATATCCTTACCACAGCTGCAGAGCAATAATGCTACCGCAACTGCAAGAGCTGCGAAATTTATAATTCTTTTCATTTAACTATTCTCCTTTTGCAAGCTCGTTAAGGGATGAAGCTTTTAAATAGGCGTTAATAAATCCGTCAAGGTCTCCGTCCATTACGGAATTTATATTTCCGTTTTCAAAGCCCGTTCTATGATCCTTGGCAAGTGTGTAAGGCATAAATACATATGAGCGTATCTGAGAGCCCCAAGCAATCTCCTTCTGGACGCCCTTTATATCTTCGATTTTTTCGAGGTGCTCTCTTTCCTTTATTTCGATGAGCTTTGACTTTAACATTCTCATCGCCATCTCGCGGTTCTGGTGCTGACTGCGTTCATTCTGACAGGCAACGACTATACCTGTAGGTATATGGGTAATTCGCACAGCCGAATCAGTCTTGTTTATATGCTGACCGCCGGCTCCCGACGAACGGTAGGTATCCACACGAAGATCCTCAGAGCGGATTTCGACCTCTACGCTATCATCTATTTCCGGCATAACATCAAGCGATGCAAAGGAAGTATGGCGTCTGCCCGAAGCATCAAATGGAGAAATACGCACAAGGCGGTGAACCCCTGCCTCACTCTTTAAAAAGCCGTAAGCGTTTTCGCCCTCTACACGAAGAACCGCGCTTTTAAGTCCCGCCTCGTCTCCGTCAAGGAAGTCTATCATATCAACCTTGAAGCCGTGACGCTCGCCCCATTTCGTATACATACGGACAAGCATTTCGTTCCAGTCCTGAGCCTCGGTACCGCCCGCACCAGCATGGAAGGTTATAACGGCATTATTTTTATCATACTCGCCTATAAGAAGAGTGGTAAGACGCATAGCTTCCAAACTTGACACAAACTCATCTACCGTTGCGGATGCCTCCTCGACTACCGAAAGGTCACCGTCCTCGTTTCCGAGAGTAATAAGCACTTCGGCATCATCGTAGAGGGCGCAAAGTTTATCATATGCCTCGCACTTACCCTTTAACTGACTTATTTTCTGCAAAACTGTCTGTGAGTTTTCAAGATTATCCCAAAATCCGGGGGCAGCTGCCTGCGCCTCAAGCTTTGAGACCTGCTCTCTTAACATTTCATAGCCTATTGCGCCCTTAAGCTCGCCAAGCTCCTCTTTATATCCTTCGAGTTTTAATCTTAACTCTTCAAATTCAAGCATAAATATCTCCTAAATAATTACTCTGCAGTGCATACAAAGGCGCACCAATTATCCTTTGTAAGTCTTTTTTCTACCTTAAATCCGAATTTTTTGAAAGCAGCAATTACATCCGACTCTCTCGAATCTATTATACCGGAGGTAATTAGTACAGCATCAGGCTCCATATAGTCAGCAACATTCTCGAGCAGTCTTATTATTACGTCAGCCACGATATTTGCGCAAACAATATTATATTTCCTGTTTATCTTATCGGCTAGATCACCGACAAGATAATTTGTTTTGTCGCTGACACCGTTGATTTGGGCATTTTCTTTCGCAACCTTTACCGCCGCGGAGTCAATATCAACTCCGTCGGCATACGCAGCACCGAGCAGAACTGAGCCTATACTGAGTATTCCGCTTCCCGAGCCTATATCGAGCACACGACTGTGGGAAGTAACATAGCCCTCCAAAAGCTCAAGACAGAGAGATGTTGTCGCGTGAGTGCCCGTTCCGAAAGCAGCTCCCGGATCAATGCTCAATACAACGCGGTTGGTGTTTTTATCGTAATCCTCCCAGCTTGGACGAACGAGAAGCTTTCTTCCGACCTCTGTACATTTAAAATACTTTTTCCAGCCGTCTGCCCAGTCCGAGTCGTTTACAGCCTCGCTGTAAAACTCATATTCAATACCATCGGCAGACATTAGTTCGGTCAGATACTGGGCGGCTTCGGCGGCGTTATCTTCCTCGGAAACATAAATATGAATTATACCGAAGCTTTTATCCATCTCGCGCAGCTCCTGCTCGATAAGGTCAATGTGCGCTATCTCCCAAGCCTGCTCTTCCAAATCAGAGTAATCTTCGATATAGATTCCGTATGGCACTGCCATATTCGCGATAGCTGAAGCACGGTCAATATCCTCGGTTTTTATCTTTATTTTAAGCTCGGTCCAATTCATAATTTTCTCCTTACTGTATCTAATTTATATAGTATAACATAAAAACAATAAAATTTAAACATTAAATTTCGGGTTGATTTATGCCGCGTAATATAGTAAAATTTCATTATAACAATATATCGTAACGGAGTGATTATTTTGATCTGGCACAGTTGTGATGCCCAAATGGTTGTAGCAGAGCTCGCATCCGATAAAGAAAAGGGTCTTGACAGCGCCGAGGTGCTGAGAAGGCTTGAGCTTTACGGTAAAAACGAGATACACGACTTTGAAAAACCGAATTTTTTTAAGCTACTCTTAAAACAACTGAGCGGCTATCTTAATATTGTCTTTTTATGTGTGGCGGCAATCTACCTAATCATCACCATTATCACAAAAGAAGTCAGTTGGACAGAGCCCTTTCTTATCATACTGATTCTTTTGATCAACTCTGTTACAGGAACCTTTATCCGTTACCGAAATACCTTAAATTTAGATAAATTGCGCAACTCTAATATTACCTATACTACGGTTATACGCGATGGCATAGAGCAGATTATTCCGTCGGCAAACCTCGTGCCCGGTGATATCATGCTTCTCAGCACAGGAGATTTTGTTCGCGCTGACGGGAGAATCATAGACGCTTACGTATTCATGTGCGATGAGTTTTCTGTCACGGGCGAATCTGTGCCGACAGAAAAAATGCCCGGCCAGCTTTGCGAGGATATCACCCCGCTTGAAAACCGTGTGAATATGGTGTATTCGGGCAGCTATGTCCAAAGCGGAAAGGCTGTCGTTATAGTGACAGAAACCGGCGAGGACACCGCCATAGGTCGCGCCGAAAGTATTGTAAAGCAGACACGCATCAAATCTACACCCCTGCAAAGCCGCCTGAAGGCTATTGGAAGGATATCTGCAATAGTCAGTCTTATTGCCTCCGTCGTTGTTTTTCTTGTTGGTGTAGTCGCTAACATTTCCAACTATGATACAGGCTTTGAGACAACGGTGTTCAGTCATCTTCTGCTTGGACTTGCATTGGTTGTTTCAGCTATTCCGGAGGGACTGCCGACAGTTTTAGACATTGCGGTAGCCTTCTCGGCAAACCGACTGCATAACAGAAACATCACCTTTATCAATCTTCCCGCCGCCGAATCTATCGGAGGCACCTCGGTCATCTGCACCGATAAGACCGGTGCCCTTACTGACGAGAATATGAATCTCGTAAAGGTTTCAGACGGAAAAAATATTGTTGATGTTACCGACGGTCACTTAAGCGAGTCAACCGTAACTCTTTTACACCTTGCACTTATATGTAGCAATTTTAATCGGAATGAGCATTTTGAGCGTCACTCAAACGCACTCGAAGCGGCTATCGAACGCGCCTCCGTAAAGGCTACGGGAATGAGCAAGGCAGATATTGACGGTATTTATCCCCGTCTTGCCGAATTGCCTTTCGACTCTGCCAGAAGACTTATGACCACCGTAACGGTAATAAATTCAAAACCCTACGCTGTCATAAAGGGTGCACCTGAGATAATCTTAGAACGGTCAGTCGATGTTGAACCCCAAAGTATTACATCCAAGATAGATTCCTTAGCAGAAGAAGGTCTTATGGTTTTGGCAGTCGCTTTAAAACCGCTTGACGGAATACCTGCCAACCCCAACAGTGAAGAGCTTGAAAACGGACTTATTTTTGTCGGACTGCTTGCTTTTGACAATCCGCCCGACCCGCTTTGTGTCCGCGAGATTGCTGCGTGTAAAGCAAAGGGTATCCGTGTAGTTATGCTGACGGGTGACTACACCGCGACGGCAATATCTGTCGCCAAGACGCTAGGTATAATTTCTGATACAAGCGAGGTTATCAGTCACGGTGAGCTTGAAAAAATGAGCGATGAGGAGCTTTCTGAAAAAGTAAGTGATTATTCAGTATTTGCGAGAATCACTTCTGAGGACAAGCTTAGAATAGTACGGGCTTTGCGCTCTTGTTCCGAACAGGTGCTTCTCACCTGCGACAGCGTAAGCGATGTTCCCGCACTTGTTGAAGCAGATTATGGCTGTGCTCTCGGTATTACGGGTTCTGACTCTGTTAAAGCTTCAGCTGATTTTGTTGTAAACGATAATAAGTTTTCCACCCTTACCCTCGCTTTAAAAGAAAGCAACCGCATATTCGACAGTGTGCTTCGCAGTGTCAAATACCTTATATCCTGCAACGCTGCAGAGATAATTACCGTTCTTTTCGGACTTATCATATTCGGCTCTTCGCCACTTACTGCGGCGGCGCTTCTGTGGATAAACCTTGTTACCGATCTCTTCCCTGCTCTTGCTTTTTCGGGAGAGGTAGCAAGCAGCACACTCAGTCTTCGACGCCACGAAAGCAATCAGCTTATAAGTGTCCGTTCAACCGCCGGTATGGCTGTGCCTGCAGTTATAATCTCTGTGCTGACATTAATCGCCTATGGTATTGGCCTTTCATACTCTGCCGAAATGGCGGCGACCCTTACCTTCGCCGTGCTGAGTATTTGTGAAATAGTACACGCATTTGCCCTCAGTCACACATATACAGTTTTTCAGAAGGGCACAGTGAGAAATCTCGTTATGCCGATTGCCTGTCTGCTCTCACTGGTTATTGTTTTGTTGGTTATCACAACTCCCCTTGGCTCCTTACTTTCATTCACAAGCCTTAACGGGGCGGGATGGATAATGATACTCGTCTCGGCAGTTATCACCCTTACAACGGGAGAAACGGTAAAATTTATAAGTAAAAAACTAAATAAGTAAAGAAAAGCCGTTCTGAAGAACGGCTTTTAATTTCTATTTTACAAGTTGTAATGCTGCAGAAAGGGTTGAAACACCTATCAGCTCTATATCACCCTTAACCGAAGACAACTGCTTTAAGGATGATTTCGGAACAACGCAACGGTTGAAGCCGAGACGCGCCGCTTCTTTAACTCTTTCTACTATCTTGGGTACCGAGCGAACCTCTCCCGAAAGTCCTACCTCGCCAAAGATAACAGTATCATCCGGTATTGCAGTATCGCGGACCCCCGAAACAAGAGCCATTGCAACAGCAAGGTCGACCGCAGGCTCGTCTAATCTCAGACCGCCGACTATATTAAGATAAGCATCAAGATTTGAAAAAAATAGCCCTTCACGCTTTTCAAGCACCGCAAGTATAAGATTAAAGCGATTGTAATCAAAACCTGTCGCCATTCTTCTTGGATTACCGAAGCCGCTTGCGGTAACAAGCGCTTGTACTTCCGCCAAAATAGGCCTTGTACCCTCCATAACGCAGGTTATGGCCGAGCCTGAAACTCCGCTTAGCCTGCCCGAAAGAAGCATCGCAGATGGGTTTTCCACCTCGCAGAGACCTTTATCGGTCATTTCAAAAACACCAATCTCATTGGTTGAGCCATAGCGGTTCTTGACCGCTCTCAGTATTCTGTAGGACTGATTACGTTCGCCCTCAAAGTAAAGCACAGTGTCTACGATATGCTCAAGTACCTTGGGTCCCGCTATCTCGCCGCCTTTATTGACGTGACCGACGATAATTATCGGAATATCGAGGCTCTTACCGACGCTGAGCAATAAATTTGAGGACTCTCTGACCTGAACAATACTTCCCACCGATGAGGAAAGCTCTGCTATACGCATGGTCTGTATGGAATCTATCATAACAAGATCGGGCTTTTCGGTACGGATATATTCGCATATACCGCCAGTGTCTGTCTCCGCCATTATAAGAAGATTATCACGGTCGACCCCAAGTCGGTTCGCGCGAAGCTTAAGCTGTACCGCCGACTCCTCGCCCGAAACATAAAGCACCTTTATATCATTATCTATATTCTTGCAAATCTGCAGCAGTATGGTAGATTTTCCTATACCGGGGTCTCCGCTTATAAGCGCCACAGAGCCCTTAACAATGCCGCCGCCAAGCACACGGTCAAGCTCACAAATTCCCGTTTTGTAGCGGTGCTCATTTTCAAAGGAAATTTCCCCTATAGGCTGAGCCTTTATGACTGAGGCCGCACCGCTCACCAATTGATTTGACTTTGTGGGCGCAATCACCTCTTCTGTGAGGGTGTTCCATTTTCGGCAACCCTGACACTGCCCCATCCATTTTGCACTCTCGTATCCGCACTCGTTACAGACATAGACTGTTTTCAACTTTGAAGCCATTTTTAACTCCTATATTACATATATTCTTCTATTCCGCAAAAGACGGCAAACGCCATCTTTGACTGATATTCTTCTGTTTTAAGCAGCTCAAGCTCTCGGCTATTGCTTAAAAAACCACACTCCACTATTATTGCTGGTATCTTGGCATTATAAAGCAGATATGTGCTTTTAGTTCCTTTTTTTATAGTCCTCTCATTATCGGGCTGTAAAAGATTTCTCACCGTTTGTTGAACAGACTGTCCTAAAATCATTGAATCAGGATGGTTGGCAGAATAAAAAACTTGAGCGCCGTTTGCCGAAGAGGTCGTGAATTTATTAAGATGAATGCTCACAAATACAGCGTCCTCATTTTCATTTATAATACGAAGCCGTTCGTTCATATCGCTCTTTTTTCGCTCTGCAATCGAAGCGGAAGAATCGATTTCGGTGCCCGTATCAGTGGTTCGTGTCATAATAACTTCATAGCCGTGAAGCTTTAAAAGTTCTGACAGCCGTGTGGCTATCATCAGATTTATATCCTTTTCGGGCGTCCCGTCTTGCGCCTCTGCACCGCCGTCAAACCCGCCGTGGCCGGCGTCGATTATTATTGTTGTTTTTGCTACTGTTACCGTTGCTGCAACGGGGATATGCTGAAGCTCACCGTCAGAGAATATACAACAGCATATAAAAAATGTAAAGCATAAAACACATACTGATAGTTTTTTTAAAACAGCCACAAAATAACTCCTTAATAAATATATCAAAATCTCAGATATTTTTCAATAACGATATATTTAAAAATATGCACTAAGTTACAGAAAAAGCACTCTGTTCAAAACTGAAACAGAGCGCTTTTTATTATATTATCTTTTTTGTCGGCTGATTTACTCCCCACACACCTCCTATAAGGGCTGAAAGCATGGTTATCACAAAATTAAAAAGGGTGTTTAAAGTCAGTGAATCGGAGTGGGTCGCTAAAGCCACCGCGACGCTTATAAGAAAAATCACGCCGCCACATATAACTCCGTTTAAAAGCCCTCCCTTTTTAAGCTTTTTAGAAGCAATAAATGCAGACATAAGCGAACCTGCTGCCAAAGCTACCGACGCTAAGGGAGTTGCAAAGCTGTCAGAAAGGCCAAGCGTCACTCCCAACACAGAAAACAAAAGCATAAAAATAAATGTTATTATGAAGCCTAAGACTACAGATATCAGATAAACAAAAAATCTTCCTTTCATTCGGTCTGTATTTTCGTTATTCATATCATCAACTCCCGTACAATATCTATGCTGGAGCCAACAAAAAAATGAACGATAAAAGCTCTCCGATCAAGGAGAGCTTTAAGTTATTTGAATACTATCACTGCAGTTCTATCATCTACCACTTCATATGTAATCCAATACACGGTGGTTTTGAGCGAATCGGCAAGTTTTTGTATTGCTCTGTCAGCAGAGCTATCCGAATAGTCATCTACAAGTATAAGGACTTGTGAACTGCCGTTCTCGGCAAAAGATTTCTTTACGGTTTTTACAAAATCTGAAACTGAAATTTTTTCTGTGTGGGCGTCTATAGACATTCCTATGCCCGAGCTCGCAGAAGGATAAACCTCAGAAAAATCGGGTATGTATGGCTGCAAACGGTCCTCAAAAGCAAAATTTCTTTTCTGCCGTATATCAAAATCGCTCTCGCTACTCTCCTCGCTCGCCGTGGCATCAATATTGTACCAAGAGTCGCCCAGCTTTGCAAAATTCCAAGTGTGTCCGATATCTGCATCTTCCCCGGTATACTGTTTTTCCACACACTCTATTCCCGCAATACTCAGCAGCAGACTGTACATATTCGCCGAGCCGTCACAGTGGGTCCTACCCCCAACAAGTCCGTCATAAAGATAGGGATAAACATTATCAGCAGAAAATTCCGTGTAATCATAATATTCGACATTAGAAAGGGTATATTTATGCAGATAATCCGCCTTTTCTATATCGGTCATACCGCTAGGCAAGGAAGCTATTATTTCTTTTGCCTTTTCTATCGCCTGCTGTTTTTTCGCTAATATTTCAGCATTGAAATTATCAACTTGAATGTAATAGCCGTCAAGGGCAGCATATCCATCAAAAAACATGGTATTGACATCGTAATACAGCGTGAAATCACCGTGCTCATATAAAAGATTTTGCTCAAGGATCGGGGAGTCTAGAGCAAATAATGTAAGTATTTCACTAAGACGCTCGTATTCTGATACAATAAGGTCGTCTACATAGATATAAATATATCCGTTTTCAAGCGCATATTCGTATGCGCGATAGACGGTTTTCTCATCCTCCGAGAGGGTATTATAATGCATATCTCCGCGAAAGACCGAAAGCTCTGTCCGCAGCTGAGATACCTCGTCTGCGGTCATTATAATCTCGTTAGAATCATCCGACAGAACCTCTGTTCCAAAGGCTATTTTCGGTACCGCCTCGGCCTCCTCCACAGCATTTATTCCAATAACTGTGCCAAGCGTATCTAAGGCGGCGCAACCGCAAAGAGAAATTGAAATGAATACCGCCAGCACCGCTAATATGCTTTGTTTGATATATTTCATCCTATTTTTTCACTATCTTTCCGCACTTCTGTATCTTTTGGCGTAAAGGTATAAAGCTTGATTTATTGTTCTTAAATACGATCCTTTCAGCGTTCTTTGCCTGCAACCAGCTTACCCGTTTTTTACCAAGCGCAATATTATCCTCGATAACAATATTTTTATGAACATATTCACCCTTACGGAATTTGGTGTTTTCAGGATGAATTCGGAATATTGCCCTTTTACGGCGATTATAATCCTGATTGTAAATTCTGTTGTTTCTTATAGTGACATCATTGGTAGGACCTGTTTCCCACCAATTTTTAGCATCGTTCGCAAGCAAAACTGCCGATCTTCTGAGGCTATAAAACTCGTTATTCTCAATGACTACCTTACCGCGTGAAGAAACAAGGAAACCGCGGGTTGGTACCCTCTTCACGGTACATCCTTTGATATAAACATCGGGGCTGGCAGAAACGTTTTCGATAACAAACCCAACCTTGAACTTGTCAGCCGGTTTATCTAAAACAATTCTTATATCATACGGGTTAATAAGCTCTGCCGATACTACCGCGGCGGTATCTTCGGGAAGCATATAATCAGGGTCCGTCGTTTCTATAATATCCCCCGTTTTGAAAACATTGAAATTATATGTTTCGGGGTGAGGATGTCTTGCAACTATGGTATTATCCGCACTCTCAACAATTTTCAAATAAGAGCCGTGGACGTTTATAGCATCATCGTTTGTACCGTCAAAAAGACAATTCTCTGCTATAAACTTTCCTCTGCAAGAGGATATCTGTACCGAATCGGCAAAGCATGAAAGCACCCTTCCCGAGCCTTGCTCGGGCGCGCAGCGGACCTGTCTTAAGGTTATGTTTTCACTGCACTGCGCAACTATTCCGAGGCCGTGCATATAATGCATATTCATATTTTCAAAGGTGACGTTACTGCTCCAACCAAAAAAGCTTCCGCAATGGTCTCTAAGACCGTCCCTCTGATGCAGATGCTGACCGTTTTTTAAAAAATACGGGTTTCTGCGCCAATTTACATAAGTGCATTTCAAAATATTTTTTTCTATCTCCTCATAACGCGCGGTATCGTCCATCATCGGCCCTTCTTCCTGACTTATGACCCTCTCGTCGCCGGGAATATATCTCTGACAGAAATGCTTCACAGGATAAAATTCAAAACCGTCACCATACCAAGTCAGTTTGCCATCGTTATCAATGCGGTATTTAAAATCAGGATGGACTTTAAAGATATAATATCCCTTTCCCTTATCAATTACCTCCATCTCAGCGGTTGTCGGAGTAGCGTAATCAAAAGAGAAATCCTTGAAGGTTATATTGTCGCTCTCAAACACAAAGAAGGGTATCAGCTTGCAATGAGCAATTATTTTTGAGCCGTTACCGTTGATAACAACATTCTTCTTGCCCTCTATTATAATTCCAAGATTTTTTTCATAAGAAGCGCCCGCCTCTTTGCATTTACCCTCTGACATGGAGTTTGTTATTTTAAAGGTCCTTTTTGTCGCATCTTCAGGATATATATGATATACACCTTTTTCGAGTATAATCTCAACATTATCTGCTACAGCAGAATTTATCTCTTTTGTGATATTTTTTATGTTTTCAAGTTTAAGTGTTGTCATAATAACAGCCCCCTAATATTTACTATGCTTATCTTAACAATAGGAATCTTTTTTGTCAATCTGATAATGCTAATATTATAAAATTTAATCCTTTCTCGAGCATTTTTCGGCGTCAATACTAAGTACCAGCATCAGCGCCGCGAGAGCATCGGCAGTGTTTGCCACATCTATAACATATGTATCGGTCCAGTTAAATAACTGCTTGGAAACTGTAGCCACGGTAGCTCCCGAATAATTAGTAATTGAATAATCCCACTCAAAAAAGTCTCCCTCGACCTGCCAACCGTTGCAATTGATATTGTAACGGGGACGAAAGAAGGTGAGTTCCTTTGAGATACAGCCCACGTAAGCGTTGCCGACATACATTTCAAATTTCGGCAGAAAGGTGAATATTTTTTCCTTTACCGTACCTACCTCTGCTCCGTATTTATCGTATATTTTAAGACAGTGTCCCCACGAAAGCTGACCCTTTACGGTATAAACCATCTCGCCTGTTTCGTCAAATATATCGTAGCTATCGAACCAGGAAAAGAATCTTTGTTTAAATAATAACCTCATAATTTCACACCCTCCTCATGTAAAGATTATACCAAAACATTACACATAATTCAATCTTTTACGGGCAGACTTTTTATGAGGTGATAAAATGATAGAACAAGATACAATAAGACTTCTCAGAGAATGTGATGCAGGAATAAAAATGGGTGTTTCTTCTATTGAAGAGGTGCTCCCCTATGTTGATTCAGCCCAGCTTGAAAAATTGCTCACAAAATGCAAAGAGGAGCACGCAAAGCTCGACTCAGAGCTTCAAGAACAGCTCGACCGCTTCAAAGACGAGGGTAAAAATCCTAATCCTATTGCAAAGAGTATGAGCTGGATGAAGACCAATGTTATGCTCGCTATGAAAGAGTCAGACCACACCATTGCCGACCTTATGACCGACGGCTGTAATATGGGGGTAAAATCCCTCTCAAAATATCTCAATCAGTACGCAGCCGCCGATGAGTTTTCAAAGGATATAGCAAAAAAACTCATTGCTCTTGAGGCAAAGCTTGCAGAAGATATGAGAGCATTTCTTTAAAGTATTAATGGAACGGCACCGGTGTCGTTCCCTACATAGAAGTTATAAAAATTAAATGTAGATTTATGTTTTTGCCGATTAGATATACGGCAGCTGAGATAATCGAGAAAAATTTAGATGTAGAATCCGTTTTCTCGTGCATCAAGACGTATGTAGATACTTCAGATGCGCGAAAAACGGATAAAAAAAGAACTGACTTTGCGGTCAGTTCTTTTTTGTTCTACGCTAAATTTTCCGATTATCTTTCTTCTCGGAAATACGAGAGGCCAAGACTCTCAGGCGGCTGATTCTTCTTCCTGCTTCTCATACTTGTAAAGATGAGAACTATGATGGTAACAACATAGGGCAGAAGTTTGAAGAGCTCTTTTCCTGCAAAGGAAACGCCTGTAATATAGCTCGATGCAATATAAAGAGCGCCGAATACTATCGAACCGAAAATCGCAAGATTAGGCTTCCATACCGTAAAGATAACGAGGGCTATTGAGAGCCAACCAAAAGCATCGATACAATATTCCCAGTTACCGTTCAGATAGTCCATTATAAAGGTAAGACCACCAAGGCCTGAAATTCCCGAGCCGATACAGGTTGCAACATAACGGTATAAAGGAACGTTTATGCCTGCCGCATCGGCGGTTGCAGGGTTTTCGCCTACTGAGCGCAAATTAAGTCCGACTCTTGTTTTAGACAAAATAAAGGAACAAACAAGTGCCACGGCAATAGCAAGATAAATCATAATTCCGTGGGAAAGGAACAACTCACCAAACCAACCAAGGTCATCTGCAAAAGGAAGAGAAGCGGTGAAGAACTTACTTGCTCTACCAAAGGATGTTCCCGCCTTTGCTATCATATAGTCGGAAATACCGATACCAAGAGTTGTAAGAGCAAGACCGGTAACGTTTTGGTTTGCTCTAAGGGTTACGGTTAGGAAACTAAATAAAAGTCCCATCAAAGCGGCACCTACAAAGGTAGCAACGACTGCAACAAGAATTGCAAGGACGGGAGAAGCATAAGGTCCTGTGGATTTAAGATAAAGATATTCAGCAAAACAACCGCAAGATGCTCCCACACACATAACACCGGGGGTACCGAGGTTTAAGTGTCCTGATTTTTCGGTAAGAATTTCTCCTGTTGAACCAAAGAGAAATACCATACCAAGTCTGATTGCACTAACAAGAAAGGCTAACATTAGTCATTCTCCTTTCCGTTTTTGCTTATAACAATTTTATAATTTAAGAAAAATTCGCAACCGATTATGAAGAAGAGAATGATACCTGTTACGATATCACTGATTGCCTGAGGAAGTCTGAAATCGGTAGAAACCTGTTGGGCTCCCTTTTGTAAGAATACGATAATAAAGCTTGTAAGTACCATAAAGAAGGGGTTAAACTTTGCAAGCCAAGAAACCATAATGGCGGTAAAACCTCTGCCGCCTGCGGTTTCGGTGTTGATTGTGTGGTTTGTGCCGCCTACAAGAAGCAGACCTGCAATACCACAAAGGGCACCTGATACTATAAGGGTTCTGATTACAACCTTTTTAACATTGATACCAATGTAGTTTGCGGTATTCTGACTCTCACCCACTACAGAAATTTCATAGCCCTGTTTTGTGTATTTCAGATAGATATAAACTACAATAGTTAAAACCGCGACGATAATTATATTGAGCAAATACTGTTGATTAAAGAGCTCTGGTAAACCATATTCAGGCATTGGGAACAAGACGCCCGAGCCTGTTTTGACAAAAACCTTAAGAAAATATGAAACAAGCTGAATTGCAACATAGTTCATCATAAGAGTAAAAAGGGTTTCGTTAGTATTCCAATATGCTTTAAATATAGCAGGAATAACCGCCCAGATGATACCGGCTAAAATGGATGCGGCAATCATTACAATTAAAAGTAGAGGAAGGGGGATTTTGCCGCCTAAAAACATCATAACCGAAACGGTTGCAAGACCGCCTATAAGCACCTGACCCTCTGCACCGATATTCCAAAACTTCATTTTAAAAGCAGGGGTAACTGCAAGTGAAATACAAAGAAGAATTGCAACATCCTGCAAAAGACTCCAAATACGGATATCCATTCCAAATGCGCCGTTCCACATTGACTTATAAACAGCAAGTGGATTTTTATCTGTCAGGAGGGTTATTACTATACCTGAAACAATAAGGGCTAAAACAACTGCGGCGGCACGAATGGCAAGTCCCTTATACCAGACAGTTTGTTCCCGCTTTACAATATGAAAGGAAAGAGAATTTTTTTGTCTTTTATTTTCCATTATTTTTCTTCTCCTTTCCCCTTTGTCATTAGAAGACCTATTTCTTCTTTTGTGGTGGTTCTTGCATCAACAAGACCTGTTACACAGCCCGAACCGATTACCAAAATTCTGTCACAAAGCTCTAAAAGAACGTCAAGGTCCTCACCGACAAATATTACGGCAACGCCTCTCTCCTTCTGTTCGTTAAGGAGATTATAAATTGTGTACGAGGAGTTAATATCAAGACCTCTTACAGGATAAGCCGCCATCAAAACGGTTGGTGCGGCGGCGATTTCTCGGCCAACTAAAACCTTTTGAACATTACCGCCCGAAAGCCTTCTTACAGGCGTTTCGGTACCCGGTGTTACAACCTCAAGATCGGAAATTATCTTTTCAGCAAGATCGTGAGGAGCTTTTCTTTCTAAAAATACAGATTTGCCCTTGCGGTAGGACCTAAGCATCATATTATCGGTGATGCCCATATTCCCAACGAGACCCATTCCGAGTCTATCCTCAGGAACAAAGGAAAGACGAACGCCAAGTTCTCTTATCTGAAGAGGGGTTTTATCCCTTAAATTGTCCTGCATACCTGTTTTTGGGTTGTTATAAATAATTTTTCCGCTATCAATATGCTGAAGACCTGCAATAGCCTCTAAAAGTTCTCTTTGTCCGCTACCTGCAATTCCTGCAATACCGAGGATTTCTCCGCTTTTTGCGGTAAAGGAAACCGAGTCAAGAAGTTTTACTCCTTCGCGGCTTACACAGTTGATATTCTCAACTTGGAGCCTGTCCTCACAGTCCTTAGGCTCACTTCTATGAATATTAAGGGAGATTTTCTTGCCCACCATCATTTCGGTAAGCTCACTCTCGCTTGTCTCGTTAGTGTTAACGGTACCTACATACTCGCCCTTTCTGAGAACCGAAACTCTGTCAGATAACGACAGAACCTCGTGAAGCTTGTGGGTTATGATTATGATTGACTTTCCGTCATCACGCATACGGCGTAAAATTGTGAACAGTTTTTGTGTTTCCTGAGGTGTTAAAACGGCGGTAGGCTCGTCCAAAATTAGAATATCTGCGCCACGGTAGAGCACCTTTATAATTTCAACAGTCTGTTTTTCGGAAACGCTCATTTCGTGAATCATCTTATTGGGGTCGATATCAAACCCGTATTTATGACTGATTTCAAGAACCTTTTTAGCCGATTCCTTAATATTATATTTATCTTTACCCTTAAGTCCTAAAATAATGTTTTCGGTAGCTGAAAACACATCAACAAGCTTGAAATGCTGATGAATCATACCTATTTTATGGTCAAAAGCGTCCTTTGGAGAACGGATAACAACCTCTTTGCCATCTATGAATATCTGTCCGCTATCGGGGAAATAGATGCCTGAAATCATATTCATAAGGGTTGTTTTTCCGCTTCCGTTTTCGCCGAGAATTGATAAAATCTCTCCGCGGTTAACCGAGAGACTAACATCTCGGTTAGCAACAACACTTCCAAAGGTTTTGGTAATGTTTTTTAATTCTATAGCTGCATTTGCCAAGCCTTTTTTCCTCCTAAACAGTTTTAAGTCTTAAAAAAGACTATCTTTTATAAGATAACCTTTTTTAAGGTTTAAAAAGACATTAGGGCGGTGCAGAATTGCCCCGCCCTAAAAATTTTACTTAGAACTTCTCGTTCAGACGAGTGATTCCATCAATCTTAAGGTCAAAGTAAGGTGCAGAACGTTTTACTGATTCGTTGAATGCGCCGCCTTCAACAACCTCGGTATCAGGCTGATAGTCGCCCATATCGTCAACGTCAGCAGTGTAGGTTGTAAGCTCCTTGCCTTCAACAGTGAATGTCTTGGTATCGAATACCTTAACAGTACCATCAGCAAAGCCCTTAACTACTTCCTTGATCTTATCAACGGTTCCCTCAGCCGCAACATCCTGGTTAACACCGGTAAGAACTACAGAACCCTCTGCAATGCCGCCACACCAGTCAGCTGCAATCTCTTCATCCTTTACAACGCACTTAATGATGTAGTTGTAATAAGGAGTCCAGTCAATTCTGGAAGAAACGATGAAGGTTTCAGGGCAAGATTCATAGGTAGCGCCGTTGTAAGAAACGTTAGGAACACCTGCAGCTTCGCAAGCACCGGGAGCACCCATAGAGTCAGCGTGCTGAGAAATAAGAACGCAATTCTTAGCGATAAGAGCTTCAGCTGCATTCTTTTCCTCGGTCGGATCATACCAAGAACCTGTAAACTGAACATCCATTGTCACAGTGGGGCAAACACTCTTTGCGCCAAGGTAGAAAGAGGTGTAACCGGAGATAACCTCTGCATAGGTAAATGCTCCTACGTAACCCATCTTAGCCTGTTCTTTTGTGATTTTGCCTTCTTCAATCATTTCGTTGAGCTTCATACCTGCAGCAACACCTGCGAGATATCTACCTTGATAGATAGAAGCGAAAGCGTTATGATAGTTAGCAAGACCTTCTGTATGAGCCTTTGTTCCTGTAGCGTGGCAGAACTGAACATCCGGGAACTCTTTTGCAGCCTTAATCATGAATGCTTCATGACCGAAGGAGTTTGCAAAGATAATGTCGCAGCCCTGGGTAGCAAGGTCCTTAGCTGTGTTATAGCAAGCATCATCTTCACCAACGTTGGTTTTAACGATAACCTGCTCGTCCTTTAGGCCGGTAGCCTTCTGGATAGCATCAACAGCATTAAGGAAGTTTAGGTCGTAGGTAGAGTTTTCATCATGTAAGCAGATGAAACCGATTTTGAAATCTTCGGGGATTTCATAATCAACCTTTACTTCTACAGGAGCAATAGGAGCATCGCTCATGCCGAGAAGCTTTTTGTCGTTTTTGCCACAAGCTGCAAAGCAGAAGACCATTGCAACGACAAGAAGAAGCGCGAGTAACTTTTTCATTTTTGTTTTCCTCCTCAAAATTTTTGAGTTTTATTATTTAAAAAAGCCCTATGCTTTTCTAAATGCAACACTACAGAACCATTATATTACATATTGCGATTTTTTTCAACGCAAATTTTTAAAAAATATGACAAAAATTAAATAATGTTTTAATGTTGATATTTTTTAAGTTTGCAAGTATAATAAAAATATATATGCATTTTGCAGATTTTGGAGGAATCAGTTTTGGATTGTAAGCAGTTTTGGGATAATTTACCCTCTAAAAGGATAGCTATGTGCGGCATCGGCATCAGCAATACTCCGCTTATCCTTGATTTTATAAACAAGGGAGCTACCGTTTACGCCTGCGACCGCAGAAGCCGCGAGCAGATAGGTGAGATTGCCGACCGTATTGAAGCGGCAGGTGCAGAGCTTCGTCTCGGCAGCGGATATCTTGACGATTTGGAAGTAGATATTATCTTCCGCACACCCGGTATGAGCTTTCATCTTCCAGAGCTGTCCGCCGCGCGCAAAAAGGGTATTGCCGTAACGAGCGAGATGGAAGTATTTTTTGACCTTTGTCCCGCTACAATATTTGCAGTGACCGGCTCTGACGGAAAGACTACAACCACCACCCTTATAGCCGAAATGCTGAAAAAACAGGGTAAAACTGTCCACGTCGGCGGAAATATCGGAAACCCTCTCCTCCCCGAAATAGATAACATAAAGCCAGAGGATTTTGTTGTTGTCGAGCTTTCTTCTTTCCAGCTTATCTCTATGAGAAAGAGCCCCGACGTTGCTGTCGTAACCAACGTTGCACCTAATCATCTTGATGTTCACAAGGATATGGATGAATATGTTGAGGCAAAAAAGAACGTTATTCTTCACCAGAATGCGTTTTCACGTACCGTACTGAATTACGATAACGATATAACCAACAGTTTCCGCGACCATGTCCGCGGTCAGTCGCTCGGCTTCAGTATGGAACGTCGCGTTAAAAACGGAGCTTGGCTTGCTCCCGACGGAACGCTCCATATGTCATATAGAGGAATCGACGCACCCATTATGCACAGAAACGAGATCACTATTCTCGGTGACCATAATGTTGCAAACTACCTCGCCGCGATTTCCGCAGTCTGGGGCTATGTCAGTGCCGAAAACATACGCAAGGTAGCTAAGGAATTTGCAGGTGTTGAACACCGAATTGAATTCGTTCGCGAGGTCGACGGCGTAAAATATTATAATGACTCTATCGCATCAAGCCCGACCCGTACCATTGCAGGACTCAAGGCTTTCGACAAGCCCGTCATTTTGCTCGCCGGCGGTTATGATAAACATATTCCGTTTGCGCCTATGGCACCTATGGTTTGTGAAAAGGTAAAGACCCTTATCCTCTGCGGACCTACTGCTGACGCTATCGAAAACGCAGTCATCGAATGTGAGGACTTCACCGAGGGTAAACCCGAGATAATTAAAACAAACGACCTTGGAGAGTCTATTGACATTGCCAGACAGATAGCCGTAGAGGGAGATATCGTAACCCTTTCTCCTGCCTGCGCTTCGTTTGACGCTTTCCCGAACTTTGCCGCCCGCGGAAAATTCTTCAAAGAAAAGGTAAATGCATTTTAATGGATATTAAAAAACTTATAGCCGAGCTGTCGGATGCCGTATCCATAGGACATCTTCGTGGCGCGGCGGATATCGCAAAGCTTGAGCTTTCACAGTTTGCCGATGTGTCCGATTTTGGCACACTCGGAGTAATAGGAAAAATAGAAAAGGGTGCCGACCGCACCCTGCTTCTTGACGCGCATATAGACGAGGTCGGTTTTGTTGTAACAAACGTTTTCGAGGACGGCTTTGTTAAGGTGTCGAATGTCGGCGGAATAGACCCGAGAATACTGCCTGCGTCACGTGTCGTAATCCACGCCTTAGAGGACATTCGGGCGGTCTTTACCAGCACTCCGCCTCACCTTGCTAAAAAGGAAAACGAGGTCGTATCGCTCGATGATATTCTGCTTGATACGGGACTCGGCAAAAAAGCTAAGGAAGTTATTTCTGTGGGCGATTATGTGACCTATGACAGCAGTACGCAGACTTTGAGCGGTACAAGACTTTGCGGAAAGTCTTTTGATGACCGAGTATCGGTTGCCTGCCTTATCGAGGTGGCATCACGAATTTATAATAAGGACATCCCTTACAATATCATCATCTCTCTTGCCGAGTATGAGGAGCTTGGCACACGTGGTGCCATCACCTCTGCCTTTGCAGCCGAATGTGATGAAGCTATAGCTCTCGATGTCAGCTTTGCCTCTGCACCCGGTGTGCCGTCGCACCAGAGTGGAAGCTTAGGGGGCGGCGCTATGATAGGCGTTTCGCCTATCCTTGACAGAAAGATAACCAACAAGCTTATATCTGTTGCAGATACCAATAATATACCCTATCAGCTCGAGGTGATGGGTGGAAAAACAGGTACCGATGCCGATGTTATATCGGTTTCAAAAAGTGGCATCCCCACAGGACTTGTATCAATACCGCTTCGCAATATGCACACACCCCAAGAGGTCATTGACCTTGCTGATGTGGACAGCGTTTGCGATATACTCGAAAAATATATTCTCGGAGGCGGCAAAAATGCGTGATACATTAAAAGCACTTTGCTCTATACCCGCCGTTTCGGGAAGAGAAGACAATATCAGAAATTATATTCTCGGCGAAGTCAAGAATTTTGCCGAGTGCAGAGTAGATAAAAACGGAAATCTTATATGCTTTAAAAAAGGCGCAAAGCCCTCGTCAAGGAAAATAATGATCGACGCTCATATGGACGAGGTTGGTATTATCGCATCGGCTTTTACGGATGACGGTTTTGTAAAATTCCACTCAGTCGGCGGCATATCCTCTGCCGTGATGCTTGGTCGACGCGTTATCTTTGAAAACGGCGCCGCCGGCGTGGTCGGCGTAAAGCCTGTTCACCTTGCATCAGCCGAGGAAAAGAAGAAATATCCCGAAGAGGACAGCCTTTATGTCGATATCGGTGCAGACTCTAAGGAAGCTGCACAAAAACTTATATCCCTCGGAGATACTGCAGTTTTTGAGGGTGATTTTTATGAGATGGGTGAGAATACGATAATGTCTCGCGCCATTGATGACCGCGCAGGCGTCGCTGTTCTTATAAAGCTTTTGAAAGAGGACGCCGAGTACGATTTTTATGCCACCTTTACGGTTCAGGAAGAGGTTGGCTGTCGCGGCGCCAAGACTGCCGCATATTCTCTCGACCCCGACGGTGCTGTAGTGCTTGAGGCAACCACCGCTGCTGATCTTCACAGTGTAGAGGATGATAAAAAAGTATGCATTTTAGGAGACGGTCCTGCAGTTTCCTTTATGGACCGCTCGACTTTATATGACCGCAGACTTTATGATGCCGCAATGAAATGCGGTGTAAAATGTCAGCCTAAGGCAGCGGTCGCGGGTGGAAACAACTCGGGCGCCGTTCACCTGACAAGAGGGGGCGTGCCGACTATTGCTATATCTGCGCCCTGCCGATACATCCATTCGCCTTCCTGCGTAGCAGACGTTAGTGATATTGAGGGTATGCATACTCTCGCAAAGGAAATGCTTTGCCGTATGGCTTCGGGAGAGCTCTTATGATAACAAAAATAACCGAGTTGCCTCGTATTGAAGTCAAAACTATGTCGCTGGCACGAATCTACGCGCAGTATAACGCTTTTTCAGGCACGGTTTTGGAAAACGATTTCTGGGTACAGAAAACAAACGAAAAAATAACCGCCATTATCTCTTTAGACGGCGGCAGTATGAATGTGTGGTGCGACGGTGCAGACTCGAGCGAGCTTCGCGAATTTATATCGGCGCTTTGTCCGTCGGTGATATTTACCGAATATGAAAACGCGAATCCGCTCGGAATAAAACCCGACCGAATTCGTAATATGCTGACAAAAAGGGTTCATTTTTCTCCCTTTGAGGTTGAGCAGTTCAGTCTGCGTGAGCTTTATGACGGTCTTGACCGCGGCAGTGATGTTGACATTCATCTACCCGATTTTGAGGTGTTCGCGCCCGATGTTTCGCACAGACTGCGCCACAATGCCGCAAGAGCTGTGGTAAAAGATTGCGGCGCAGCCCTCGCCTTTACATACTTTGGCGGCGCGGTTATGTCAGGAATTGCTTTATCACCCGAATACCGCGGAAAGGGTCTTGGCAAGGCTCTGCTCTCGGAACTTCTTTCCCGCTGTGACGGTGACTTTTTCGTTGCGGCTAATGAACAAAACACAAAATTTTATCTTCGAAACGGTTTTGAGCTCTCGGGCAAGATATGTTTCGGAAAACAGGAGATATAAATGAAGGATTTTTTTAATATTGACGAGCGCCTATTGGCATTGGATGAAAAAGCACGGGAGATGTGCGCGCCCGTATTCGCGAAAATTGACGAAATCACCCGATACAATCAGCACAAAATGCTGGCTGCTTTTATAAATAACGGAGTGAGCGAAACACATCTTGGCATTTCAACAGGCTATGGCTACGGAGATGTAGGTCGGGACAAGCTTGAACAGGTCTTTGCCGAGGCTGTAGGTGCTGAGGATTCGCTCATCCGTCACAATTTTGTTTCGGGCACTCATACTCTGACCGTTATGCTTTTCGGCGTGCTTCGCCCCGGAGACAGCATGCTCTCTCTTACAGGCAGACCTTACGATACCCTTATCGGCGTGCTCGGAATAGACGAACCGTGTGAAGGTTCACTTGCAGATTTCGGCATAAATTATAATCAGGTCGAACTTGATAACAATGGCGAGCCGAATATTGATGATATAAAAGCCGAGCTTTCTAAAAAGCATTACAAGGTGGCCTACATACAGCGTTCCCGCGGCTACAGTCTGCGCCCGTCGCTTACTGTAGAAAAAATAGGTGAGCTTTGTAAAGCGGTCAAAGAGGTATCACCCGATACCCTTATCCTTGTTGATAACTGTTACGGTGAATTTGTCGAAAAATGTGAGCCTACGAGCGTGGGAGCAGACCTTATTGCAGGCTCACTCATCAAAAATCCGGGCGGCGGTATTGCGCCTACAGGCGGTTATATTGCCGGTAGACATGACCTTGTTGAGCTTTGCGGATACAGACTTACAGCCCCCGGTGTCGGACGCGAGGTCGGTGCTTCTCTCGGTCATAACAGAGAGCTTTATATGGGACTCTTCGCGGCTCCCCATACAGTGGGAGAAGCGTTAAAGTCGGCTGTTTTTGCCGCCGCGCTCTTCAATCTGCTCGGCTATGAAGCAACCCCTTCGTTCGATGCTCCACGTGCCGATATTATTGAAAGCGTACTGCTAAAAACACCCGAAGCCCTTGTAGCTTTCTGTCAGGGTATGCAAAAGGGTGCTCCTGTAGACAGTTTTGTCGTTCCTGAGGCTTGGGATATGCCGGGATATGACGATAAGGTCATTATGGCGGCAGGCGCCTTTACCCTTGGCGCTTCTATCGGGCTTTCGGCTGGCGCACCGCTCCGCGGGCCCTTTGCCGCGTGGCTACAGGGCGGTCTCAATTTTCATAGCGCCGAAGCCGGTATACTTCTTGCCGCCCAGAGTATGCTTGACAAAGGAATATTAAAGTTGGAGGACATCTGCAATGGATAAGATATCACCCCACAAGGCTTTATCCCTTTTGGCGCTTCCCGCAGGCTTCGTTTTTGCCTATCCGTTTGAGATATCGACCGATACTATGAAGGTGGGCTACAAGATGGTCTCTTTTGATACCGGTAAGGTATCAAATGTGACAAGAAGTATTTATACCCTCACAAAATTCGGTTCGGAATATAAGACTTTCGACAGTAAAATAAAGAATTTTATCTACTGCCACTCGGCGCTGCTCGATGACGGCAGGCTTTTTGTGGCCGAAGAGGATGGAAGCGCTATGCTTTTTGATTTTGACACAAAACCCGTTTGGGAAGGAAGACTTGCCTACGGAGGCGTGGCTCCGTCCTGTATTGCCGCGGTTGGTGAGACCCTTTGGGCAGCATACAAAGATCGGAACACCCTCGTAAGATACAACGTTAACTCTATGCGTGAAGAGCTTCGTATCGGTGGCAGCTCATCCCCATTTCAGGGTCCTTGCTCAATATTCCCTGCCGGCACTAAGCTTTTCGTCTGCAACTCCGACAGCATGGATATATGGAAAATAGATACCACCAATTATACCACCGAGCTATACTACCAGTTTGAAGAGCCCGTATATGATTATAAGTTCATCGACAAGTACGAGATAGCCTGTCTTGAGTCGGGAATATATCTGCTGTAGTCAAAAACAACTACTCTAGTCAAAAACAACTACTCTAGTCAAAAAGGAAAGACTGTTCACAGAGGAAAGAGAAAGACTATGCACAGAGGAAAGGAAAGACTATGCACAGAGGAAACCCTACATTATAAAAGAAAATTTAAATATATATATAAATATAATATAAGAGACAATTTTTAATTTTTTATAAAGATCAACACCTCGGAGCAAATCCGCCCCGAGGTGTTTTATTATACATTTTTAATTTTTTCATCGAGCCATTTTTTTATTACCCTTGCGGTATCGAGCAGCGCGCCCTCCCAATAAGGCGGAGTGAGACCCGCTGTTTTTACAAGGTCCTGGAAGGTTTTTGTGCCCGCACCGTCAACGAATGCGAGATATTTTTTAAACGCCGCTTCCCTGTTTTTGAGCGACTCAGCAAAGAAGCAGAAGGCAACCGTCTGCGCCATGCAGTAGTCGATATAATATAGCGGATAGAGATAGATATGAAGCTGACGCTGCCAACCGCCGCCACGATTGTAAAAAGGTAGGTCTGAAAGGTCAAGATGCGGCCTGTACTTGGCTTCAAGCTCGAGCCATACCTTATTTCGCTCTTCGGGAGTCAGATTTTCATTCTCGTACATTCTATGCTGAAACTCATCGACCATACAGCCGTACGGGATGAAACAGAGGGCATCTGCCGCGTGGTAGTACTCATACCTCGCTGTATCTTCCTCAAAAAACTTCTCATGCCAAGGAGATGTCAAAAACTCCATCGTCATAGAATGTACCTCACAGGCTTCTATTGTGGGTGAAATATATGATGGCAATATACCCTTTCTCGACGCTCTGTAGTATGCAAAGGCGTGTCCTGCTTCGTGGGTCAGGACATCGACATCTCCCGAAGTGCCGTTAAAATTCGAAAAGATGAAGGGAGCTTTATACTTTGCAAACTCGGTACAGTAGCCACCGGGCGCCTTACCCTCCTTTGAGAGAAGGTCCCAAAGCTCATTTTCACTCATAAAGTTTATGAACTCGGCGGTCTCGGGCGACATTTCGCGGTACATTTCTATTCCCGCTTTCAAAATTCCGTCGGAATCGGGATGCGGCTTCACATTTCCCTCTTTGAACATTACATCGTTATCGTAAAGGTGGAGTTGTTCCACCCCGATACGCTCTTTCTGTTCTGCTTTAAGTCCCGATACTACAGGCACGATATGGGTCTTTATCTCCTCTCTGAAAGCGGCGACCTCTGTGGGACCATAACAGTTTCTGCCAAGTCGGTCATAACCCATCTGGATAAAATTCTCATAGCCCAGCATTCTCGCCTGTTTATTTCTGAGTTTGACAAGCCGATCGTAGAGGGTGTCAAATTCCTCACGGTGGGAATCAAAAAACTCCGCATCCTTTAAAAATGCCTTTTTACGGATATTTCTGTCATGCGACTGTTTATATTTCCCGAGCATCGGAAGAGGAATAATCTCACCCTCCCACTCTACGGTAGCCGAGGCAAACAGCTTCTGATATTCCGACTGCAATTTGTTTTCTTCTGCGGCAAGCTCTACTATCTCCGATGAGAAACAACGGACAGCTATCTCGGTATTTATAAACAGAAGCTTGCCGAAAATATCCTCGAGCTCTGCTCTGAATTTCGAATCGAGCAAAGAACGGTTTATCTGATTAAAAATATCCGAAACAGATGGACCGTTCTCATCAAAAAAATCATTCTCGGCTTCATAGAATTTGTCTTTAGTATCTATAGTGTGGCGTACATAGGCAAGCGAGCCCATAGTAGAATATTCCTCACTCAGCGTTTCAGCTGTTCGGTAGGCATTTGCCGCCTCCTCGGCACTCTTAGCTGAAGAGATCATGTCCTTGACAGAGGAAAGCTCTTGCTTTAAAATATCAATATCAGGGCGGACGTAGGGCATTTCGGAAAATTTCATAACAAACTCCTTAAAAATATAAAAAATCGGGCTTAATGCCCGAAATGCTTACAATATCTACTCGGTCGATAAGCCGGGTTCTGTCGCGGACGACTATCTATCTCGACCGACAGTTGCCTGTCGGCTCAAGCCGCTCGTCGAAACACATCGGGCAAATGTATCGTTTCAGTCAGCGTTGCACCGGATAGGGTTTACAGACGCGAGACGTCTCCGTTCGCGTGGTGAGCTCTTACCTCGCCTTTCCACCCTTACCGAAAAATTCGGCGGTATATCTCTGTTGCACTATCCCTGAGGTCACCCTCGGCGGCCGTTAGCCGTTATCCTGCCCTGTGGTGCCCGGACTTTCCTCAGACGGTGGTAAAACCCCGTCCGCAGCCGTCTGACCGAGTAGGATTATATAATAGCACATTATTCTCCATTTGTCAAAGCAGATAAGCTTTGTATTATTTTTTTACAAAAAGAGGCATTTTATGAATATCCTTGTACCCGACTATTATAATAACTTCAAATGCATTGCCGAGCGGTGCCGCCACAACTGCTGTATCGGTTGGGAAATAGATATTGACGAGGATACCCTCTCTCTTTATGAAAATATAAGCGGCAGTCTTGGAAAAAGGCTTAAAGATAATATTGCTCACGATGAATGTCCTCATTTTATTTTACAGGAGCACGACCGCTGTCCCTTTTTAAATGATAAGGGGCTTTGCGATATTATAACCGAGCTCGGTGATGGCGCCTTATGTGACATCTGCGCCGACCACCCGAGGTACAGAAATTACTTTGCCGACCGACTTGAAATGGGACTTGGGCTCTCTTGCGAAGAAGCCGCAAGAATAATACTCTCAAAAAAAGATAAGACCGTACTTGTCGATATTGATAGCGGCGAACCTATGGATGTCTACCCCGAAAGGCAAAAAATAATAGACCTTTTGCAGGACAGGTCTATCCCCTTTTCTGACAGGCTTTTAAAGCTTTACCCGAAAAGCGACAAAAACTATTATGAACTTTATTCTTCTCTTGAACGGTTAGACAACGAATGGGATAAATATCTTGAACTTTTAAAGACCAGGACTTACAATACACTACCCGAATGGGACACTCTTTTTGAGCAGTTGGCAGTCTGTTTTGTTCTTCGTCATACATCAGAGGATCTTCAAAATGGTGTTTTGTTCTCAACTCATGCGGTTTACATAATACGTAAAATTTGTGCCGCCATAAAGCAGAAAAACGGCGTCCTCTCCTTTTCTGACATTCTCAACGTCTGCCGAATGTATTCAAGCGAGATAGAATATTCGGATGAGAATGTGGAAATCATTTCTGAGAATTTGTAGGTGATGTGTATGAGAAAAATTCTATCAGGCAGATTAAAAGCGCTCAGAAAAGAAAAAGGATATACGCAAGGACAGGTTGCTATCTATTGTGATATCACCGAGAAAACATATCAGAATTACTAACTTATGACACGCGAGCCTAAAATTGAAATTTTGATAAGAATTGCAGATTTTTATAAAGTTTCTTTAGATTATTTGGTAGGTAGAACCGATAATAGGTAAAAGCAAAAATCAAGGATTTCGGAACGTACTCTTAAGGATAAATTGGTTTTGGAACAAAACTGCAAAGCACCTAAAAAAGATAAACTTTAGTGGGATAAATTGCGAAAAGACACGGTAATGCTGACGCATACCGTGTCTTTTTAACACATTAGACCGCAAAAATTTGCTTTTTAGGCATTTTGTCCTTAAGAGTACGTTCCGTTAAGCCTTGCTTTTCTTTTTAAAAACGATTGCGCTGCGGTTTGGCAGGTAGCAATTAAAGCCTTTCCATTTTGCGGGGGTGGTATAGGCTTTATATTCAATTTTTGTATTTACTCTGTCAAAGCCGCCGAAAACGCCGTCATCGGACGAGAGAACTATTTCATACATACCTCCTTTAGAAGTCGGAATGAAATATCCGTCGAAGGATTTTGTGGGGTGGAAGTTAAAGGCAAAAACATAGTCGCCTTTTGTGTATATCAGTATTTTATCGTCCTCGTGAAGCCAACGGTTGACCGCCTTTTTCTCAAGCAGTTTGCCCTCTTTCAGCAGCTTTATCATTGCCTTATCGAAGTCGTTAAGCTCTCTGTATCTAAGATTCTCGTTGTCAACAAGGCTCCACTGTCTGCGACAATAGTGATAGCTCCAGCCGTTGCCCTCTCGGGGGAAATCTATCCACTCGGGGTGTCCGAACTCGTTACCCATAAAGTTGAGATATCCCTCGCCTGCAAGTGACGCTGTTATCAGTCTTATCATTTTATGAAGGGCAATACCGCGGTCGACTACGGGGCTGCCGCCGAACTTTTGCATACTATGATACATTTCAGCATCACACAGACGGAACATTATTGTCTTATCGCCGACGAGCGCTTGATCGTGGCTTTCGGCATAACCGATATTCTTTTCTTTCGGACGGCGGGAATTAAGCTCCCACCATAGGTAACCCATATTCCAGTCTTCGTCCGCGCTCTCCTTGATAGTCTTTATCCAGAGGTCGGGCACACCCATTGAAAGTCGGTAATCGAAGCCGATGCCGCCGTCAGCAATCTTCAGACACATACCCGGCATACCCGACATATCCTCGGCTATAGTAAGCGCGTTCTTATTGACCTTATGAATAAGCTCATTTGCAAGCTGCAGATAAGTGACCGCTTCGACATCGGTATTAAGTGAAAAATACATATCATAGCTTGAAAATGCGCTGCCTAGACCGTGGTCGTGATAGAGCATTGAGGTCACTCCGTCAAAACGGAAACCGTCGAAATGAAAAACCTCCATCCAATACTTCAGGTTTGATAAAAGAAAGTGCAAAACTTCGTTTTTGGCGTAGTTAAACAGCTTTGTGCCCCAAGCTGAATGGTCGCCGCGTCCGCCCTCGTGAAAAAACTGATAAACAGTACCGTCAAACTCGTTTATTCCCTCGTTTGTATTTTTCACCGCGTGAGAATGAACGACATCAAGCAGAACAGTAATGCCCATACTGTGGGCGGTGTTTATAAGCTCCTTAAGCTCGCTACTGTTACCGTATTTTGATGATGCGGCAAAGAAGTTTGACACCTGATAGCCGAACGAGCCGTAATAGGGGTGCTCCATTACCGCCATTATCTGTATGGTATTATAGCCAAGCTCTTTTATTCTCGGCAGGGTATACTTTCTAAACTCCTCATATGTGCCGATGTGTCCGTGCTCCTGCGCCATACCGATATGGCACTCATAGATAAAGGGTGTTTTTTCAGGAACAAAGCCGTCGTCTGTCCAATCAAAACTGCCCATAGTATCCTCTATTTCGGCGCACCAAAGGTATGTCACAGGGTCCTGTACAACGCGGGTCGCATAGAGCGGAATGCGGCGGAGCATATTCCCGCCGTGCCAGACTATCGCCTGAACCTTTTGTCCCTCACAGAGAGCATCCTTCCCCTCTAAGTATATCTCGAAAACACCGTTTTCGATACGGGTCATAGGGTGACTGTCAAGGTTCCAACCGTTAAAGTCACCTGTGAGGAACATAGCGTCGGCGGCAGGCGCCCATTCTCGATACACCCAACCGTTATCAGTGCGGTGAAATCCAAAATACTTATAGCCGTCGGCAAAATCGACAAGACTTCCTCGCTTACCTACAAGCTCACACTTTTTTGTTTTATAAAGATCCATACGGAGCTCGATATCTTTTTCAAAGGGTAAAAGATACGGGTCGATCTCGAATATTTTCAGCATTTATAGAATCTTCCTTTTTTCGACAAGTTATATTTACATTCAAGAGGCACCCGTTGGCGGGTGCCTCAGAAACTTTTTTTACTCAGCCTTACTGTCGGCAATTATCTTCTGCGCGATAGATGAGGGAACCTCTTCATATCTTGCAAACTCGGTCGTAAATGAGCCAACACCGCGTGTTACTGAACGGAGAACCGTCGGGAAGTCGGCAAGCTCGCTCTCTGGCACCTCGGCGGTAATAACCATCAGCTTCTTGCCCTCGGGATCCATACCGAGAACTCTGCCGCGTCTCTTATTGAAGTCACCCATAATATCGCCTGCGTTATCTGTCGGAACCTTTGCTGTAACCGTAACAACGGGCTCTAAAAGCACCGGGTTTGCCTCGGGGATACCTGCCTTATAGGCAAGAGAAGCTGCCGTCTTGAATGCAAGCTCGGACGAATCAACGGGATGATAAGAGCCGTCAGTAAGGGTTGCCTTTACGCCGACCATCGGATATCCTGCAAGGACGCCCTGACGTGCAGACTCCTGAAGTCCCTTTTCAACCGCGGGGAAGTAGTTCTTCGGAACAGAGCCGCCGAAAATGGTCTCTGCAAATACGAGCTCTTCAGAGTCGCAAGGCTCAAACTCGATCCATACATCACCGAACTGACCGTGTCCGCCTGACTGCTTCTTATGTCTGCCTTGAACCTTTGCCTTTTTGCGTATAGTCTCACGATAAGCAACCTTAGGCGCAGAGAATGCAATCTCAACACCGAATTTGCTCCTCAGCTTTGCGGCAACAGTTTCAAGGTGCTGTTCACCAAGACCTGCAAGTATCATCTCGCCCGTAGCGTCGTTGGAATAATAGGCTACGGTAGGATCTTCTTCAGCAAGCTTGTTAAGACCTGCGGCAACCTTTTCTTCCTCTCCCTTTACCTTTGGTTTAACTGCCATCTTGTAGCAGGGTTTCTCAAACTGAACTCCAGGGAGGGTTATGGGGCGAAGAGGTGAGCAGAGTGTGTCGCCCGTGCCTGTAACATTAAGCTTAGCAACTGCACCGATATCTCCTGCAGGAACGCAAGCTGTTTCAATCTGCTTCTTGCCGCAAACGTGATAGAGCTTACCGATCTTCTCCCCTGTACCTGTTCTCATATTGAGAAGGGACATATCGGGAGTTACTTTACCGCTGACGACCTTGAAGTAAAGCAGTTTTCCTACGAAGGGGTCAACAACCGTCTTGAATACGGTTGCAACGGTCTGCGCATCCTCGTTAACGGTGAGATGGACATCGTTACCGTCGTTATCAACGCCGGTTTCGCCTGCAACGGTCTCTGCCCAGGGAGCGAGCCAGATAAGTCCGTTAAGAAGCTGGTCAATAGCGTGGAGCTCTGCCGCAGAGCCGCAGAATACGGGAGCGATCTCACCGCGGCGAACGCCCGTAGCAAGACCCATAATAAGCTCGTCGGGAGTAAACTCCTCGCCCGAGAAGTATTTATCCATAAGCTCTTCACTGGTCTCGGCAACAGCCTCGCTCATAGCGGTACGAAGACCTTCCAGACGGTGACCCATATCGGGAATCGGTACCTCTGTAGCCTTACCGTCCTTATAAGAGTAGGCTCTGTTCTGGATAAGGTTTATGTAGCACTTAACCTCATGCTCCTCAACGAAGGGAACAACTATAGGACATACCATAGGACCGAAGGTTGCCTTCAGATCTTCAAAAACCTTATAAAAATCAGCGTGAGCGTGGTCTATCTTATTGATGAAAAATAGCTTTGCTATTCCCTTTTTAGATGCTGCATCAAAAGCCTTCTCGGCACCTACGGATATGCCGCTTTTGCCTGAAATAACGATTACGGCAGAGCCCGCAGCGCGGACACCTTCGCTGACACCGCCTGCAAAATCAAACTGACCGGGAGTGTCGATTGCATTTATTTTAACGTCCTTCCATTCACAAGGCACGATAGCTGCAGAAATACTTGATTTTCTTCTTATTTCTTCGGGGTCAAAGTCGCAGACGGTATTGCCCTCGGCAATAGTTCCGAGACGGTCCGACTTACCCGTAAGATAGTAAGCCGCCTCGATAAGAGAGGTCTTTCCCGCCGAAGCGTGTCCCGCAAAGACGACATTTCTGATTTGTTTAGCTGTGTACTGTTTCAAAAGAAACTCCCCTTTCGTAATTAACGCATCATCTGCAAATCTTTAAATTTCACAAAATTATACAGAAAAATAGTCGAATATTGTCAATTTGCACAAATTCAGTTAACATCTGTTACAAATTATATGATAATATTACCACATTTAAAAGGGTATTTCAATAGTAAATCTAAATTTAATCAAAATTTTTTTACATCGGATATTTTAGATGCCAGCACTCTTATGGCATAAAATACAAGAGCAGTTTTTATAATGCAGGTAAAAATTACTGTAACATATAAAAAGCCGTCCATTCCTGAGAACATATCACCCATTGCGACGGTACTGACTGCCGAGGTATAAGGATAGCTGAGGGTCGAGGCAAAGCCGCCGCCGAACACAAGCAGTGTATTAAGCATACAAAGGACTATAATACTCATACCTACCGAGTTTCCTATTATAACACTTTTCATTCCTTTTACACGGCAACCTATTACCGATATCGGTATAAAAATCGCTGCGAAGCTTTTTAGATAAACCGAAAGGGCTGTTTTAAGCGAATCTCCTATATCCGCTTTGCCCATTGGAAGCACATATTTAAGGCTCATTTTCGGAACAGAGAAAATAAAGATGACAATAACCAATACCGCAGTGATAAAAAGAAGCACCGCAGCGGTTTTTGAGAGCGCAGTTTTTTTGCGTGATATAAGCGCCGCCGCTAACACAAAGGTTGCAAATATCACCGATGTTCGGACATTGGGCAGCATAACAGAAGCCGCGAACTGCGAAAATTCGGTCAGAGTAATTACTGCGGTATATATAAGGACCGCTTCAGCGAGTAAATATACGGCTATTAAAGATATCTTTACCGAATTTGATACTGAATTTATATCCTTTGAAAAAAGGGTCGTAAGCGTACGATAAAAAAGTATTATAGTAAGAAAAGAAAAAACTACTGCTATACCCGTACCTAAAAGATCTGAGCCGTCATCAGCGGACAGCGGCAGGCTTATAAGAAAATTTCCCGCCACCGCAAGTGAGATTAGACCCACCAAACCTGTACTGACTGTTTTTTTCAATATTTATTACCCCTCTCCGATGATGAATTCGGCATTTTTATAGTAGCTGCTGTAATCTGCTTTTACCTTATCCCATATCTCGGGATAGCGGGATACTAATGTATTGGCTATACCGAAAATATCCGTATCGAAGTTCATTACCGCGATTTCTACAATATCTGAAAGCTCATCTCTTTGCGGGTTTGAATATATTGAGATATTGAAAACCAAACGTCCGTTTTCAAATGACGCTTTTATTTTAGACCGAGCATCACTTACACTGTAGGTCTGCCCTTCACTAAAAACCTCACCGCCGTCATAAGTATTTCTCATAACCGCGTAGGATATGCTCTCCTCTCGGGTTATTTGCATAACTCCTTCATCGTTTACATATACAAGCATCCCATCTTGATACGGCTTATCCTCCTTTACATAAAAAAAAGGCAAAGCATAGACATTAGCGGTCTGCATACGGGCTGTTTTTATCTCGTACAGCGCCGTATGTCCCCCGTATCCGAACTTTTTTGCAGTATTTTCTATTATATCGGCCACTGCAAAGCCTGAGGAAACCGCCCCTTCAGCTTTTAAAGAAAGTAGGTCCTCAGCATTATTTGCAGAAACTATCTTAGCAGAAAGAGAAATACTATCGTTCTCGGTACAATACTCCAAAATCATATCGGTCTGCTCTTTTGTAAGCTCTTTTCCGAGTATCAGCGCAGAACAGTGGGTAAAGCTTAGTTCTTGAGGACTCTGCACCGATATTTCCGACAGCACCTCGCGAACATTATCTCCGTCTCCCGATAGAAGATACGGCGACATACCTCCGCTATCGGTTGCTTCCAACACCTCTGCGGTAACCCTTATTTTACCCTTATGATTGTCAAAGCCGATAACCGACACTAACCGTCGGTCATTGGGCTCAGAATATTCGCCAAGACTGTTGCATCCGCAAAGAGCAAGCAATACAAGGACCGCCACAAAGAATATCTTTAGAATTTTAATTTTCATTATATCTGCCTTTTTCTGTTTTTGTTCTGTATATGCGGGCGGGTAAGCATTCGGCTCCATGGCGCTCTCCAAATCGTATCCTTTGCTGACTGACCGCTTATTCGGTCAAGGCTTTGTGTATAATCAACTTTGAAGGAGCTTAAAGAAAATATATGATTCAGCATCAAAATAAGTCCGATAACACAACCGAAGAGCCCTAAAAGAGCAGACAATACGGTTATCCCTATACGGCCGTAAAAAACTGCGCTTCTAAGCCTCGGTATCATAAGTCCCGCTATACCGCTGAGCGATACGGCTATAAGCATAGGCGCACTGACTATTTTCGCCTCTACCGCCGCCTGACCTACCACAAGTCCGCCGACGATACTGAGTGCGTGACCCACGCTTTGCGGCATACGAAGTCCTGCTTCCTTCAGTATTTCGAAAATTATTATAATCATTATACATTCGGCAGTGGGCGAAAACGGCACGCCCGTCCGAGACTCAGCAATGGAGAGGGCAAATGCCGTTGGGAGCAGCTTCATATGGAACACCGTTACCGCAAGATAGATCCCCGGCACCGCAATGCTCAACAAAAAACAGATTATCCGCAATATTCTGCCTACCGATGCTATTTTATAGTTTATATAATAGTCCTCGTCCGACTGAAAATTCTCGGAAAAAAGATATGGCAGAGTCAGCACTACGGGTGTACCGTCGACCACGATTGCTACTCTTCCCTCCAAGAGGTTGGCGGCAACTATATCCGGCCGCTCTGTAGAGCCTATGGTCTTGAACAGTGATGATTTTGAATCTCTTATCTGTTCTGTGATGTAATTTGAATCAAGCACCCCGTCGATATCTATTTTCGATAGCCGACGTTTAACCTCCTCGAGAATTTTCTGTTCTGTGAGGGAATTGAGATAGCATATGAAAACATAGGTATCGGTGCGTCTTCCGAGTCTTACTGTTTCAACGCAGAAATCGGGTGTCAGAAGCTTTCGCCGTATCATAGCAAGATTGAACATAGCCGCCTCGTCAAAGCCCTCACGCGGTCCTTGGAGTATCCTTTCATTTTCCGGCTCGCTGATACCTCGGCTTCGCCAGCCCTTTACATTTACCGTAAGGGCTTTATCACTGCCGTCTACGAGAATTATCGCGTCTCCGTAAAGGATAGCTCTCAGCATATCGTCTACCCTTTCGGTCATCTTGACCTCGCCCGCAAAAAGTACTCTTTCCATAACAAAAGCCGTTCTGTCGTCCCATGGCTCTTCATCAGATAATACAAGCGGCCTTACCACCGACTCATTTATCGAGGAATTGTTGACCATACCGTCAAAATACAACAGCCCGACACTCATACCGTTCGCAGCGGTGAGACGGCGGGTTCTGAGAATGGCGTCCTTTATAAATATCCCTTTAAAAAGCTCCATATTGCTGTCAAGGCTTTTTGAAAGGCTAAGTTTTTTATAATCGGTAGTTTTTTGCATAATATGTTTCACCCTGAGATAGTATTTACCGCAAATTGTTAACTATTCTGTTTTTGATGCATAGTATATTATGAAGCATTATGTTAAGGAGAGGTTTTATGGACAAATCCCTATTTGACAAGTACATAGAGGAAATGAAAAGAATGAGTCAAAAGGCAACGCCTCACAAGGAAGAATTGAGGACCGTGCCCGCCGTCGCAGAGCCCGCACAGAATATGAGCGGTGAGGGATATCTTCTTGTAAATGTGACATCGGTTCGCGGACTTTATCCCGTAGCGAGGGCGCTCGTAACCGTGTTCAGGGGCAATATCGACGATATGGAGAAAATCACCGAAGGCTACACCGACGAAAGCGGTAAAACCGGACTTTTTGTGCTCCCCGCACCGCCCGCCTCTCTCGCTCAGGACAGTGACAGTCAGATACCGCCCTATGCGACCTATAATATCGTGACCCGCGCCGACGGATTTATCGACACAATAAACTATAATGCACCCGTATTTGATAAGGTAACTTCTATTCAGAACGTAAATCTTATTCCGCGAACATCTATGGACGGTAACGGTACCGTTGTCATAGATGAGTACGACAGTTATACATTATAGGGGGTGCCATATGCCAAACGATGTTTTTCCGCCTATTCCCGAAAATATTACTGTACATCTCGGCTCCCCCGATTCAGATGCTGAAAATGTGACGGTACCCTTTATTGATTACGTCAAAAATGTTGTATCAAGCGAGATATATCCAAACTGGCCCGACAATGCGATCAGAGCGAATGTCTACGCCATTACGACCTACGCTCTCAACCGAATTTATACAGAGTGGTATCCTTCTCGAGGTTATGATTTTGATATAACCAATTCGACAAGATACGATCAGGCATATGTACCTAACCGTGATATTTTTGAAAATGTCAGCCGAATAGTCGACGAGCTTTTTAATGACTATGTTGTACGCGAGGGTACGGTAAATCCCTTTTTTACACAGTTTTGTAATGGCACGACCTCTACCTGTCCAGGTCTTTCACAATGGGGTACCGTCACCCTTGCAAACGAGGGACTCACTCCCTATGAAATACTGCAAAACTATTACGGCAACGATATAAACATCATACAGAACGCTCCTGTTGAGAATATTCCCGACTCCTATCCCGGCTCTCCTTTGAGGATTGGTGATGCGGGCAACAATGTCCGCACCATTCAGGTAGAGCTTAACCGCATCCGACAGAATTATCCCGCTATCCCCGCCATACCCGACGACCGCGGATATTTTGACACCTTTACAAGAGATGCAGTTACGAAGTTTCAGGAGATATTTGATCTTAAGCAGACGGGAGAGGTCGACAAATCCACCTGGTACAGAATAAAACAGTACTATGTGGGTGTAAAAAGTCTTTCTGATCTTGTAAGTGAGGGTGTAACTATTCAGGAAGCACAACGGCCGTTCGAAACTGAGCTCAGAATCGGCTCGGTCGGAGAGCCTGTACGTCTTATACAATATTACCTTAATGTTATTGCCTATTTTCTTGGAAATATCCCGCTGATACCCTTAAACGGAGTTTATGATGAAGTCACCGCCGACGCAGTAAGACAGTTTCAAGCCTACTACGGAATACCCGTAACGGGAGAGGTCGATATTGTCACATGGGATACTCTTCGTGAGATATACATATCGGTTGTTCAGTCTATCCCCGACAGCTTTTACGGAAACCGCGCAAAGCTCTATCCCGGATATTTTCTGACCGAAGGTATGAGAAGTCAAGCAGTTTCCGACCTGCAGACCTATCTGTCCCTTATTGGGCGCTATTACGCAGAAATTCCTGAGCTGCCCGTAACGGGTTATTTCGGCAGTCAGACCGCAACCGCAGTCGAGACCTTCCAGCGTCTTTTCGGACTTAATGTGACCGGTGCTGTGGGACCGGTCACCTGGAACGACATCGCCAAGCAGTATGATTTTCTTGTTGAAACAGAGGGTCTATAATATAAAACGCCAACTCTTGCAGTTGGCGTGATTTTATTGTATAATTATTTTGGTAATGAATTTTTTAGGAGAATCACCTTGACAGAAAATATCCATGCAGGTCACAGAGACAGACTCAGAAATGAATTTATTTCTGCCTCTAATCCGCTGACCATACCCGAACACAAATTGCTTGAAATGCTGCTCTTTTACGGAATTCCGCAAAAGGATACAAACCCTATAGCGCACGAGCTTATAAATCATTTCGGCAGTTTTTCGGCTGTATTTGAGGCAGATGTTACCGAGCTTTGCAAGATAAAGGGTATGACTAAAAATGCAGCAACACTTATAAAGCTGGTGCTTCCTATCGCCAAAACCTACATTGATAAAAAGTACGATGACAGCGAATATCTTAAGACCCCCGAGGACATCGGTTGCTTTATAGTCAAGAAATATTTTGCCGTAAGTGTCGAGCAGTGCTCACTCTTATCCCTTAACCGAATGGGCAAGGTGCTCTCTTTTGATATACTGGGCGAGGGTGACGTTGACTCTGTCGGTATCAGTATAAGAAATATCATAGAGCGCATAATTCAGACCGGCGCTACCGCCGTCGTTCTCGCGCACAATCATCCCGGCGGAATTGCTCTGCCCTCTCCTGCCGACGTTTCGATAACAGAGGCTATATCTTCAGCACTAAGAACGATAGGCGTAAACTTCTGCGACCATATTATAATCGCGGGCGACGACTATATTTCTATGGCGCTATCCTCCCAATATAAGGAGCTGTTTAACTGATGAAAAGCTTTACCGTTTCCAAAAATGACGCGGACAAGCGGCTTGATAAATTCATCTCAAAGGCTATTCCACTTTTACCGCCGACACTTATGTATAAATTTATCCGCACCAAGCACATAAAGGTTAACCGCAAAAAAGCCGAGATTTCGACAAGGCTCAAAGAGGGCGATGTAGTCGAGGCGTGGATAAATGATGAATTTTTCGGGGAAGCCAAGCCGAAATATGAATTTTTATCAGCCCCTACAAAGCTCGACATTGTTTATGAGGATGAAAATATAATCCTTGTTGATAAAAAGCAGGGGCTTCTCGTACACCCGGATGAAAAAGAGTTTAAGGATACCCTCATTTTCAGAATTCAGAACTATCTTTATGAAAAGGGCGAATATAAGCCTGACGAAGAAAACACCTTCAAGCCTGCCCTCGCCAACCGAATTGATAGAGGCACGGGCGGTATAGTTATCGCGGCTAAGAATGCCGAGGCGCTAAGAATTCTATGCAACAAAATTAAAGACCGTGAAATAGACAAGCAGTATCTTGCTGTAATTCACGGTATTCCTAAACAAAAGTGTGCCACCCTTGAGGGATTTCTTGAAAAGAATGAAGATAAAAACAGAGTCTATTTAAAGAAAAACCGCGAGGACGGCGCACTGACCATAAAAACACGCTACCGCACACTTATGTCAAAGGACGGGCTGTCCCTTATTGAGGTAGATCTGCTGACAGGCAGAACTCACCAGATAAGAGCACATATGGCTTCTATTGGCCATCCTCTCCTTGGTGACGGAAAGTACGGCAAAACGGCGGTTGATAAGAAAAAAGGCTACACCCGTCAGGCCCTTTATTCTTATAAGCTCACCTTTAATTTTAAGACCGACGCGGGAATACTCGACTACTTAAACGGCAAGGAGTTTAAGGTAGCTGATGTCTGGTTTGCAAGAGAACTTTTTGGTTATTACGTATAGAAATACGGCTGTGAAAATTTTCACAGCCGTCTTTCTTATTTCTCTATATCGTTCATTGTTCCGATAAAGAATGGAATATT